>PMHH01000146.1 GCA_003156595.1 Acidimicrobiaceae bacterium | reverse complement strand
CAGGTGGTTGGCAGACCGGTCCGGGCGACTGGCCGGTGGGAGCCGGAGGCTGGCCCGCGGGCTCAAGTGGCTGGCCGGGAGGAGGAGGATATGGCGGTTGGCCTGCCGGCCCAGGTGGCCCAGTGGGTCCTGGGGCCCCCGCCGGGTGGGGACCCATATGGCCCCCCGGTACTGGTCCGGCCCGTCCGCGGCGGACCCTTCCGAATGCCATCACGGCTCTGCTGCTGGTAGTCGCAGTGCTGGTCGGCCTAGGCCTCGGCCACGGCGTATGGCGCCCCAGCGACACGTCGTCATCCCAGTCGGCCGGAAACGGATCGAGCGGCTCCGGCAACATCTTCGGACAGAACCCCTCCGGTACGGGCTCGGGATCGTCGTCGGGGGGCCCGAGCGACGTCAACTCCATCGCGGCCAAGGTGTCGCCCGGCCTCGTCGACATCGACACGGACCTCAGCTATCAGGATGGTGAGGCCGCCGGCACGGGCATCGTGGTCACCTCCACTGGCGAGGTGCTCACCAACAATCACGTCATCACCCAGGCCACCGAGATCCAGGTCACCGACGTGGGCAACGGGCGCACCTACAAGGCCGACGTGGTGGGCTACGACCGCACCCACGACGTCGCCGTTCTCCAACTGCAGAACGCGTCCGACCTGACAACGGCGACGTTCGGCAACTCGTCCAAGGTCTCGGTGGGTGATCAGGTCGTGGGTCTCGGCAACGCGGGCGGGGTGGGAGGCAGCCCGGCCAGTGCCGGCGGCACGGTCACCGCCCTCGACCAATCCATCACCGCCTCGGACTCGAGCGACGGCACCAGCGAGCAGCTCGCCGGCCTGATCCAGGTCAACGCCGACATCGAGCCGGGCGATTCGGGCGGCGCCCTGGTCAATACCAACGGTCAGGTCATCGGGATCGACACGGCCGCCTCCGCGGGCTTCTCGTTCCAGACGTCGGGTGGGCAGGGCTTCGCCATCCCGATCAACCAGGCTCTCTCCATCGCCCGCCAGATCGAGTCTGGGCAGTCAACTGCGTCCGTCCACATCGGGACAACGGCCTTCCTGGGTGTCCTCATCAACGCCACTAATGTCGCGGGCTCGGGGGCAACCCTGCACAGCGCCATCCCGGGCGGGCCAGCCGCCCAAGTCGGCCTCACCGAAGGCGACACCATCACCGCGGTCGCGGGGAAGACAGTCGGCTCGCCTGCCACGCTGACCACTCTGATCCAGCAGTACCGCCCGGGCGACAAAGTGCAGGTGGACTGGCTCGACGCATCTGGTCGATCCCACCAAGCCACGGTCACCCTGGGCAGCGGCCCAGCCCAGTAGGCCCGGGACGGCGCCGCGACGTAGCCTGCGGCATCACCGTTGATTTCTCGACGCCGGCCGGCCAGCACGGGCATTTCGACGGCCGCCGGCTGGCGTCCCTAACGCTCCTCGACGGGTGTACGCCATCCGAGCTCGAGGGGGTCGCAGCCCTCCTCCGGGCTCGTCGGCTGGTCCCCGGTGAGGTCCTCATGCGGGAAGGCGATCCCGGAGACACTTTCGCGCTGTTGATCGAGGGACAGGCGGACGTCACCAGGGTGGTGCAGGGACGGGTCCAGCATCTGTCCAGCGCGGCGGCCGGGTCGATCCTCGGCGAGCTGGCCGTGCTCTCCAACCGACCGCGCACCGCGACCATCACCGCCCAGACTTCTGCGCTGGCAGCCATAGGAGATCGGCCGGTGCTGTTGCAGCTGCTGGACCACCCGATAGTGTTGGAGCGGATGCGTCATCTGGCCAGCGCCCGGCTGGCCCACGACCTCCGACCGCTGCCCGTCACCTTGCCGGACGGCACCCCGATCCTGCTCCGCCCTTTGCTCCCAGAGGACCGCCGCGGCTTCGACGCCGCTCTCCACCAGATGTCGCCGGATTCCCTCCGGCGCCGATTCTTCTCTCCTGGCCAGCCCAGCCAAGCGATGGTCGAGTACCTCGTCGACATCGACTTCGTCGACCACTTCGCCTGGCTGGTTCTCGATCCGGCCGGGCCAGGCCGGGGGCTGGCGTCGGCCCGCTACGTCCGAGACGCGGGAGATCACGGGACGGCGGAGGTGGCATTCGGGGTGGTGGACCGCTTCCAGGGTCACGGCATCGGCACCTTTCTGCTGGGCGCCTTGGGCGTGACGGCCGTCGAGGCGGGAGTCCGCCGGCTGGTCGGCGAGGTGCTCGAAGACAACGCGCCCATGCGGGCCGTGTTCGCCAAGGCCGGCGGAGTCAGCTCGTATGCCGAGCCCGGCGTGATCCACACCGAGATCGACGCGGGGGCCGCGGCCAGCCTGCTCGACGCGGGTCTGCGTCAGGAGTTGCGGATCGCCACCCACGACATCGTGACCGCCGCTTCGCTCGCCCTCACCGCTCCGGGTCCAACCGACGCCCGTGATTGACTTGCCGGGGTGAAGAAGCTCGCCGGTTACGGCCATGACGACCATCCCGCTGACGACCCCGAGAAAGCCCAACTGGCCTGGTCGGTTGTCGCTCTCGATGACTGCGATGAGTGCGGCGACCTCCGCATCGAGCTGACGCTGGAGGAGGTAGGCGCCCCCGGCGCCGGCCTAGTAGCGCACCTGTCCCCCGATACCGCTCGCCGCCTCCGAGCCCTGCTGGCGATGGCGCTCGAGGAGATCGGCGAGCAGCCTGACGGGTGAGCCGGCANNGCCGGCAGGTGCCATCGCCTCTCCTTCACGGACCGACGGCCCGCCAGTAGATGAGGGCGGCTTGGCGACCGCTCCCCTCGCCCGCCGGCACCGCGTCGGGGATACGACCGACCTCCCGCCACCCGAGATCTTCGTACATGGACCGGGCCCGATTGGACTCGAACACGAAGTTGAACTGGATGGCATCGAAGCCCAGCATCGGGGCCCGTACGATCGAGTCGGACACCAGGAGGCGACCGATACCGGAACCGCGCCCGGCGCGAGCCACGACGTAACCGGCATTGGCGATGTGGGCGCCCAGACCCGGCTGATTGGGTTTGAGGTAGTAGGCCCCGACGAGGCTGGGAGGCACCACCGCACCGACGACGAGCGACACGGGGCGGACCCAGGTGCCCTCGAACACCTCACGGGTGAGGGGCGGTAAGTGGGGATAGCCGTCACCGCGGGCGACAACGTCCTCGAAAAGATCAAAGAGCTCGTCGATCTGGCTGGGCGCGACAGGACCAATTTTTACCGAACGCCCGTCTGCCAGCAGGTGAGCGACCTCGTCGTCAGCGTGTTCCACGGTCAAGCAGGGTAGGGCGAACGGATCGGCGACGGCGTGGCGGTGTTACCTTCATGGCGTCGCTGGGAGGATCGTGCGCGTCTCAACGTGGCCCATGTGGGTTCTCGGATTTGCCGTGATGATCGACAACGTCGATCAGTACATCGTGCGCGGCACCTCGAACCAGATAGAGAAGGCATTCGGGGTGGGTGACTTCCAAATTGCCATACTGTTTTCCGCTTTCATCCTGGTGAATGGGTTGGCCACCATGCCGGCCAGCTACTTGGGGGATCGCTGGAACCGGACCAAGATGATGGCGATCACCATTGCGGCCTGGTCTTTCTTGAGCGCCTTCGGGGGCGCCGTCCCTGCTGATGCCTTCGGTCTACTCGTGGTCATGCGGGGCGCGCTGGGTTTCGGTCAGGCGGTCTCGGACCCGGCCGGGTCGAGCCTGCTGGCCGACTACTACGGGATCGAACGTCGGGGACAGGCGTTCTCGATCCAAACTTGCCTTACCTATGTCGGACTGGGCCTCGGTCTGGCCATCGGTTCCGCGTTCGGGACCCACTTCGGTCACTTGGGGTGGCGGCTGGCCTTCGTAGTGTCGATCTTTCCCGGCCTCCTGACCGCCTGGTTCTGCTGGCGCCTGCCCGAGCCGAGGCGGGGCACCGCGGATCGTGCTCATGTCGGGCAAGGCGACGGGATGGAGTTGGCGGGGCCGGAAGCCCTGTTCCCGAACGGTTTCTCCCGTTTTCTGCGGGACATGGTCAGCGGCATCAGGGCCGATGTGAGGACCATCCTCGCCATCCCCACCATGCGCTACGCCCTGATCGGAGTGTCGACCCTTCTGTTCGTGGTAACTGCCGTCGCCACTTGGATGCCCACCTTCTACGAGCGCCAGTTCCACCTAGCCCAGGGCCCGGCCAACCTGGCCTTCGGCGTCCTGGCCATCGTGGCGGGCATTCCTGGGACGCTGATCGGCGGGTGGATGGCCGATCGGTGGCTCAACCGGTTCCTGGGGGCTCGAGTTGTCATCCCGGGCGTCTGTCTCATCATCGACTCGGCACTGTTCCTGCTGTCATTCATCCCGATGCCGTTTGCACCGATGTTCGCCCTCCAGTTGTTTGGTTCCCTCGCCTTCGCGGCTGCCGTACCTGCGTTGCGGGCCGGGCTGTCCGACGCCGTGCCGGCCCATCTCAGGGGTACCGGCTTTGGTGCGTTCAACGTGGCCTCGATCGTGTTTGGCTCGGCCGCGGCGCCGATCGTCACCGCCGCGGTGGCCACCCAGTTCGACGGGAACTACCGGGTGGCCTTCGCCCTAGTCCTGCCGATCGCCTTCGTGGGCGCGGGCTTCCTGCTGCTGGCCCGACGTCACATTGACGTGGACACGGCCAAGATCTTCGAAGCCGTGGTCGCGGCCATGGTCGCGGACGAGGCCGATCGCGGTTAGGGCGTACGGTTGTGCCCATGCGATTGAGCGCAAGAAACCAGCTGGACGGCGTCATCACCCAGGTGGATCACGGTGCGGTGATGTCGACCGTGGTGATCCGTCTGCCAGGCGGCCAGGACGTGACGGCAGCCATCACCAAGGACTCGGCCGAAGCGCTGGAACTCCAGGAAGGCGACCAGGTCAAGGCGATCATCAAGTCGACGGAGGTCATGGTCGCCAAAGACTGAGGCTCCATCGAATTCACGCGACTGACACACCCTCGCCAAACGGCGTTCTCATGGCAGGAGTTAGATGGCATCACTCCGGCGGAGCGGCCGGGGGGGCAAGGACGCCGGCCCCTGCCCCATCCCCCCCCGGGGCTGGGGGCCGGACGTCGACTGCGAGCCGTCAGGCGCCCGCGCTCAGGGTTGGTGGCGACGCAGGAAGTCCGCCAGCGGGCCGTTCACCTCAGCAGGGTGGCTGAGATTGGACGCGTGGCCGGCGTCCGGTATGCGCACCAGCTCCTCGCAGTGGCCCAGGTTCTTCAAGAGTTGTTCGGCTTTGTCCATCGGGATGGCGGTATCGGCTTCGCCGTGGAAGACCACCGCGGGCGCGGTGATCTCCGGTAGCCGATCCGAGATGTCGTCTCGATCCATCAGGGTGCGAAACGGCTCCCGAATGACGTCCTTCGGGCGGGCCTTCCACTTGGCCACCCACTCCGTGTGGTCGAAACCAGGGCTCATGATGATGCCCGCGATCGCGTCGGCCAGTTCGTCCGACGGTCCGTTCGTGGTCCACTCCTCCGTCATGGCCTCGTAGGCGGGGCGCACCTCCTCGGCTTCGAGGCCGCTCTGGGTGTCGATGAGACCAAGGCCGAGCACCCGATCGGGCGCTCGCAGGGCCGCGCGCATCGACAGGAAGCCGCCCTGCGACATGCCGACGAAGAACGCCCGGTCAGCATCGAGATGCGCAAGCAGCGCCAGGGCGTCGTCAGCCGAATCCCAGTACGTAAAGGGACCGGTCGCTTCGGTCTGGCCGAAGCCCCGCTCGTCCCAGGTGATGCAGCGAAACTCACCGGATAGGGCGGCCACCTGGGGCCTGAACATCTCGTGGTCCATCAGGAACCCGTGGCTGAAGATCACGGGGACGCCGTCGCCACCAGAGTCCTCGAAATAGATGTGCTGACCATTGACGTCCGCGAACGGCATCGCAACTCCCCTTTGTAGATGTGAGCATGGCATGGCACTGCTGTCGAGGCGCGGGGCCACATGGGCACATTAGGGTGGCCCGGTGGACTGGGGGAGTTCTGGAGCGACGGCGCTGATCTGTGGCGAGCGGAGCCTTACGTTCGCGGCGCTCGACGACCGGACGGCTCGGGCCCAGACCGTACTGGAAGCCGCGGGCGCGGGACCGGGCGATCGCGTCGCCGTGATGCTGCCCAATGGCATCGAGTTCTTTGAGGTGGGCCTGGCTGCCGGCCGAGCCGGGTGTCGAGTGGTGCCGATCAACTGGCACCTGAAGAGCGAGGAGGCGGCCTGGCTGTTGCGGGATTCCGGAGCCGTGGTGCTCGTAACGAGTGACGACGCCATGACTTCCTATCCGGGCCTCACCGTCCTCGTCGTCGGAAAAAAGGCACCCGATAGCTACGAGCGGGCCATCGACGCGGCCCGCCCGGCGCCGGGTGAACCGGTGCCTCCCGCCTACGTGTACTACACGTCCGGCACCACCGGTCGTCCTCGAGGGGTGGAACGCGAGGGGCAACTCCCCGACTCCCGTCTGGTCCACTCCGGCCTGGCCGCGATGTGGGGAATCACCGCCGAGGACGTGTGGCTCGCCTGCAGTCCTCTGTACCACGCGGCCAACGCCTACTCCTACTCCACCCTCACCGAGGGCGGGACGGTGGTCGTGCAGGAACGTTGGGACGCGCGCGAGTGGATGCGACTGGTCGAGCGCCACCGGGTCACCGCCTGCTTCATGGTCCCTGCCCACTTCATCCGGCTCCTCGAGGTTCCCCCAGAGGAGCGTTCCCGCCGCGACCTGAGCAGCCTGCGACTGATTCTGCACTCGGCGGCGCCGTGCCCGGTGCCGGTCAAGTGGCAGATCCTCGACGCCCTCCCCTCGGCGGAGATATGGGAGTTCTACGGCGCCACCGAAGGCGGAGCGACCCGTATTTCTCCCGACGGGTGGCGGCACCACCCGGGGAGCGTGGGCAAGCCGTGGCCCGGGGTGGAGGTTCGGGTGCAGGGCGATGACGGACGTCCCTGCCAGCCCGGCGAGACCGGCCTCATCTATATCCAACCCGTCGGCGGAGCCAGGTTCTCGTACCACAACGACCCGGACAAGACCGGCCGGGCCTGGCGAGACGGCGCCTTCACGGTGGGCGACATGGGTCACCTCGATGACGACGGGTATCTCTTCATCACCGACCGGGCTTCCGATATGGTGATCAGGGGCGGCGTCAACATCTACCCGGCCGAAATAGAGGCGGTACTCCACCGCCATCCCGACGTCGTCGACTGCGCCGTGTTCGGAGTGCCAGATGCGCGTTTCGGCGAGGAGCTGAAAGCTCTCGTCGAAACGCGAGGTCCCGTTGGCCCCGACGAGTTGGCCGCCTATTGCCAGCAGCACTTGGCCGACTTCAAAGTCCCCCGCTTCGTGGAGCTCATTGACACCTTGCCACGCGACCCGAGCGGCAAGGTGGCCAAGCGCTTGCTTCGTGATGCCCATCGCCCGTCGAACCTCTCTTCCTGAAGGAGCCGCGTGGAACGAACCCAGCTCGACACGATCGTCTACGAGAAGGACGGTCCGATAGCCCGGATCGTCCTTAACACGCCGGAGAAGGCCAACGTGCAAACCGCCCAACAGGTCTGGGACTTCGAGGACGCCCTCAAATGGGCTGACCGTGACGAAGAGATCAAGGTCCTTGTCATCAAGGCCAACGGGCGCGGCTTCTGCGCCGGCCATGCCATCGTCGAGCCGGAAGAGATGCGCAACGTGTACCCGACAACGGGACCCACCCCCGAACGGACGCACAAGGCGCACAACCAGGATCTTTTTTTGTGGCCGCCCCTTCGCCTATGGGAGTTCCCCAAGGCCACCATTGCCCAGGTCCACGGCTACTGCCTCGGCGGCGGGACCGTCTACGGCTATCTCACCGACTTGACGATCGCATCCGACGACGCCTATTTCCAGATGCCGCTCCCCCAGGGATTCGGGCTGCCGGGCGCCCAGACGATGATCGAGCCGTGGGTGATGATGAACTGGAAGAAGGCCTTCGAGTACCTCTACCTCGCCCCCACCCTGAGCGCCGCCGAGGCCAAGAAATGGGGCCTTGTCAACGAGGTCGTTCCCAAAGCCCAGCTCGACGACCGGGTCGAGGAGGTGGCTGCCACCATCGCCCAGATGCCGCTATCTACCATCCTCGCCATCAAGGCCGGAGTCAAACGGGCCTGGGAGATGATGGGAATGCGGGTGCACCTGCAGAACACCGCCGACTTCATCACCATATGCAGCGGGGCCACTGACGTGCGCGAGTACATGGCCAAGCGCCAAGGACAGAGACCGCGGCAGTTCGCGGCCAGACTGGCGGACGACGCCAGAGTGGCTCGTCAGGCGGACGCCGGAGCGGCGGCCAAGCAGCCGGACGGTCCTACCTAGATGCCGGGCCGCAGCTTGTTCCTCGTCTTCACCCAGCCGGTCGACGGGCAGGAGGAGGAGTACAACGAATGGTACGACGTGATCCACCTCGGCGACGTGGTGCAGATCCCCGGGGTCTCGTCAGCCCAGCGATACGAGATCGCCGAACCCGAACCAGTTGCGGGTAGGACGGTCCACCGGCACCTGGCGATCTACGAGATCGATGGAGATCCGGGCCGCGTTCTCGACGAGATGAGAACCCGGTTCGGTACCGACCGTATGCGCGCCTGCCCGGCGCTCGACGTGCCGGCCACCGCTATGGCCGTCTGGACGGCGCGCGGCCCGCGCATCGTCGCCGAACCGTAGCGACCGTCAGCTGCTGGGCTCGACCAAGTGCAGGAGGAGATCTATGGTCCCGGTGTCGCCAACTTGGGCGATGGCGAAACTCGGGTTGGGGATCCCCCAGGTGCCGAAGTGGATAGTCAGGGAGCCGTTCACATCTATGCCCGCCCCGTCACGCTCCGCCTCGAGGGGAAAGCTGACCGCACGACTCTTCCCCCGCAGGGTGAGGTTCCCTTGGGCCACGACACTGACGACCTGGCCGGGAACCGGGACTTGTGTCAGATCGATGGGTTGGGTCAGCGTAAAGTACGCGTTCGGGTAGGTCGAAGTATCCATGATCTCGTCGTCGAAGGTCACGTTGCGGCCGGCTTGGTCGCTCTCGACCGATCCCATGTCGACCTTGAACTGAGCCGAAGTGACCGTGGCCCCGACGATGGTCATGCTCCCCGTCACTTTGGAGGTGGTGCCGACTGCCGTGTGGTGCTGGTTGAACAGGATCTCCTGCACCCGGTACTGGACCTCAGACGGTGACGACACCTTCCAGGTGCCGTTGACAGGACCCGTCGTCCCTCCCGGGCCCACTGGAAGCGTCAGTTGCTTAGGGGCGGCGCCTTGGATGTGGAAATACAGCCACGGGCCGCCCACGACGACGAGCGCGAACACGATCGCGCCGGCCGTAAACCAGGCGAGGACCCGTCGCCGGCGGCGCTCGGACGGCGCTCGTCCGGACGGCTCCAGCAGCTCGCGCTCCCAGTCGGCAATCTGCTTCGCTTCGTCCACATCCCATTGTCGCCGGATAGAGCGGTTCTCGGCACGCGGGAGGTGTATTCACTCCCCCATGATCACCCGTCGCAACTCCGCGTACACCTCGGTGCCTACGATCGCCGTCAACTCCTCGCCCAGCGAGTCGATCACCGGCCGGTCGCCCACGTAGGCCAAGGAACCCTCCGTGCAGCACCACGACATCGTCTCGCCCTCTGCGCCCCAGTCACGACGCGTCCAGCGCCGTACCGTCGCCACCTCGCTGTCGTCCTCAGCCGCCACCCAGTCCACCTTGATGGGCAGCTGCCAGCACACTGACGGCTTCCAATCAACAGGTGACTCATCCGCCTCGACGGCGGCCAGGTGCAGCGCACAACCCGCCCCGCCGGCGAACCCAGGGCGATTGAGGAAGATACAGGCGCCGTCGACCACCCGGGTATGGGAGCGGGACCCATCGCTGAAGATGCCACCCTCGAGGGCCTCGGCCTGACGCTCGAAGCGGTCCGGCTCCAGCGTGGCCGCCAGCGCCGCGATCATCCGGGCCTCGTCACCATCGCCTAAGTCCGCGCCAATCGAGCAGCAGCCGAGACCGAGATGCGCCGCCGGCTCGGGACCAATGCCCTGGCAGCCTCGGCCCCACAAACAGGTCCACCTCGACGTCAGGAACTCCCGATCGAACCGCCAGACCGTGTGACCGTCACGGATCTCCTCGACGGCTCGGTCCATTACGAGCAGCCTAGGCAGATGGCGCCCTGTCGGCCTGCAATGGTGCGACAATGGACCCGTCGGCCCCTAAGGAGTTGCTCTGTGCCCACCATCTCAGCTGCCCCGGGCTTGCCGGCTCTCGGCTGGGATGAAGGCTGGGCAGCCGCGCTGTTGGAGCTATCCGATCCGATGCTCTGGCCGGCCCGAGTGTCGCGGGTCGACCGGGGCATGTGCACCGTGATGAATGGGACAGCCGAGGTGCGAGTCTCGGTCGAGCGCGGTGTGGAGCTAGCGGTCGGCGACTGGGTGGCCGTCGGTGCAGGGCCCGCGGCCGGAGACCAGCCCCGGATCGGGGCCGTCCTTCCTCGCCGGTGCGTGTTCCGCAGAGCGACCGATGGGCGGGGTGCCGTGCAGC
This sequence comes from Acidimicrobiaceae bacterium, assembly GCA_003156595.1. Lineage (GTDB taxonomy): Bacteria > Actinomycetota > Acidimicrobiia > Acidimicrobiales > Palsa-688 > PALSA-693. The sequence continues at coordinate 27,357 of PMHH01000146.1, read as the reverse complement.
AGATCGTGGCGTCGAACATCGACATCGTGCTGTTGTGCGATGCTCTCGACGGACGTCTCAGCCTGCGCCACCTCGAGCGGTTTCTGGCGCTGGCGTGGCAGAGCGGGGCCACCCCCGTAATCCTGATCACCAAGTCCGACGCAGCCCCGCCGGACGTGGTGGCACAGGCGGTCGAAGCGGTCAGGTCGGTCGCCGAGGAGGTACCGGTCCTCATCGTCAGCTCGACGACCGGTGATGGCATGCAAGATCTGGCGCCGTACCTGGTCTCGGGGCGGACGATCGCGCTTCTGGGGCTGTCGGGAGCGGGGAAGTCGACGCTCGTCAACCTGTTGGCTGGCACCGAGGTCTTGGCGACGGGGGCGGTGCGCAGCGACGGCAGCGGACGGCACACCACGACCCATCGAGAGCTGGTCCTCCTTCCCGGAGGTGGGCTCTTGATCGACACTCCCGGGATGCGGGCGCTGTCGGTCATCAACGCCAGCGCCGGCGTGGAACAGACGTTCCAGGACCTCGAAGTGCTGGCTCTCGGCTGCAAGTACACCAGCTGCACGCATGCGGGTGAGCAGGGATGTGCGCTCACCGCGGCGGTGTCAGAGGGTCGCCTGGCCTCCGGTCGGCTGGACAGCTGGCTCCGGTTGAGGGCCGAGCCTGCGTCTGCCGACCATCAGCTGGCACTCGCCCGCCGCGGCGTCGAGGAGCGCAAGCGGCGCAAGGCGTCAAAGATCGCCGACCGCAGAGCCGCAAGGACGTAGCCCGGTGGCGGCCGAGGCGGATGGCGTAGCGGGGACCTCTGGATTGCCGAGGAGGTAGCCCTGGGCCTGGTTGCAACCGAGAGCCCCGAGCATCTCCAACTGGGCGTGGGTTTCGACCCCCTCGGCGATCGTGATCAGACAGAGGGCTTCCGCGAGGCCGATCACGGCCTTGACGATGGTTACGTCATCCTGATTGCGAGGCAGACCGGCCACGAAGGTCCGATCGATCTTGATGAAATCGACCGGAAAGCGGCGCAGATAGGTGAGCGACGAATACCCGGTACCGAAGTCGTCGATGCCAAGACCGACACCGAGCTCTTTGAGCCGATTGAGGCCCCGAATGGTCGACGAAGTGGCCTCGATGAGATTGGTCTCGGTCAGTTCGAGAGAGAGGTGAGGCGCGGGAAGAGCGTTCCTCTCCAAGATCAAGGCGATGTCGTCTGCGAAACCGGGTAAACCGAGTTGGCGCGCCGAGAGGTTGACGTGGATGGTACACGGAGTCCCGTTCCCGGCATCGAGCCGGCGGGCCGCTTCCTCCACGGCCATGGTCAGGACCCGCCTATCCATCGGAACGATCAGACCCGTCTCCTCGGCCGTCGAAAGGAAGTCCGTGGGTCGAAGAAGACCGCGCTCTGGGTCGTCGATCCGCATCAAGGCTTCGAGGGCGACGACCTGTCCCGTAGTCAGGTCGATGATCGGCTGGTAGGCGACCGCAATTTGGTCCAAGTCGATGGCTCGACGGATGAGTCCTTCGATGGCGAGATGTTTCACCGCCCGCACGTGCAGGACCTCGTCGAAGATCTCGAAACGGTCCTTCCCCCTCTCCTTGGCCCGGTACATGGCGGTGTCGGCGTCGCGGAGAAGCACCTCAGGCGAACGATGTCTATCGGTAGCGATGGCGATACCGATGCTCACCGACGGGACCAGGTCGGTACCGGCGAGTCGGGTCGGAACCCCGAGGGCGACCCGGATCCGATCGGCCAACCCGGCCGCCTCGTCTGGTCCTGACAGCCCCTCCGCCAGGACGACGAACTCATCGCCACCGACCCTGGCCACCGTGTCAGCCGGACGGACGACGCCTCTCAGCCGGCTGCCGATCACGACGAGCAATTCATCGCCGTGCTCGTGTCCGAGGGTGTCGTTGACAAGTTTGAAGCGATCGACGTCGAGATAGAAGACTGCGACGGACTCGCTGCGACGGTCGAGCCGGGCCACGGACTGTTCGAGACGGTCCTGGAGCAGGACCCGATTGGGAAGCCCGGTAAGGGGGTCGTGCAGCGTCTGGTGCACGAGCCGGGCTTCGGCATCCTTGCGGAGGGTGATCTCCTCTGCATGCACGATGACGTAACCCGCATGCCCGTCGGCACCCTCGACCGGCGCCGCCGTCAACAGAGCCCACGACTGCCTGTCAGCGAGACCGACGAGGCGGCACTCCAGGCGAAAGGTCCCCAACTCGCCCGTCCCGAGTTGGTTGAACGCGACGTCGAAGCGCTCACGATCCTCGACGTGCAGAACGTCACGGATGCTGCTCGACAACAGCTGCGCCTCGGGACAATCGACCATCTTGCTCAGCGCCAAGTTCACTTCCATAAACCTGCCGTCGAGCCCCACCAGCGCCATACCGATCGGAGCCGAATGGAAGCCTCGCTGGAAGCGGGCCATCGCCTCCAGCCCCCTGGCCTGGGTCCCCCCGAGGGTCGCCTGCTCTTGGCGGCGTACGCCGGCGCCCGGCCCAGGATGCCTCAGGGAGACCGGTTTGGGCGTCGTCGCGATGATCTACCGTACTTCCCGCGCCACTGCCATCAGGGGATCATGTCACCTGATCGCAGTGCAGCCGTTCGGCGGTGGTGGATAATGGACGTTGTGGACCCGTCCGGACCGCCTCATAAGCGCATAAATATCTACGCGGGGGCCGCCCTGCTCGGCGTCATACTGATGGTCGTGGGGATAGTTGGAGGCGTGATCCTGAAGGACCTTCCTCTACTCGCGGTCGTAGCAACCACGATTCCCGGCATCGCCCTCCTACTGATCGGGATCCGAGGCGACGGAAGTGACCAGGCTTGAAGCGCGACCATGCCGAAAAGTACCGCTACGTCAGCGGCAATACCCCTGCCGCCTCGATCTTTTTTTGTGATATTCGACACCCATGAGGTGTCGAATATCACACAATCCGGCCAGCACGCACTTCCGGCAATTGGCCGGTCCCCGGGTGGTCATGTAGCGCCTTCGTACTATGATGCTCGAGAACCGAGCCCAGCAAGGTTGCAAATGAGCATGACCACCCCCCCATCATGACGTCAATCCGGATACCGACGTACAGATTGGCCGCTTTTGTGGTTGTTGTGGTTATTGTCAGCATTGCGTCGGTCGGATCGTTGCTGATCCGTAATGCGGTGCGATCCGAGGAGCACCGGCTTCTCCAGGAGCGGGCGTCGGAGATCGGCCTGATCCTGACCGAAGCCTTCTCGGGCCTCCAGACCCAGATGGCAACGGTGGCGGGCGAAACCCAACTCAACGGGGCTGACGCCCGGGCATTCATGGCGTCGACGGCCACCCTCATCACTGCGCAACCGGGGAGTAGCACGGTTCTCGCGGACGCCGGGACCGATCCGGTCCGCTTTGTCGCCGTCATTGGCACGGCCCTCCCCCCGACCGCGGTCGGGCCGGCCGATGCTCTGATCCGTCGCGCCCTCAACTTGCGGGCGGAAATCACCACATCCGTCTTCGACGAAGGCTCGGCCCATGTGATCGGCCTCGCCTACCCCGTAGGGGTAGGGGGCCTGGTGATCTATCGCCAGCTTCCGCTGGATCCATCGGCTGCTGGCAGCGCCACTTCGGGCAGTCAACCTTTCCATGAGCTCACCGTGGCTCTGTACGCAGGGCCCACCCAGGAGAAGGCGACGCTGATTCTCACCACCAGCGGACAGGTTCCGCTGCGCGGATCTGTCGCGGTGGCATCAACGACGTTCGGTGCCGACCAGTGGCTCGTGGCCATCAACGCGACCAGCCCGCTGGTGGGAAACTTCGCGACGAATGCCTTCTGGCTGGTTCTGGTCGGCGGAGTTGTGGTGGCGTTGGCCCTCGGGGCCTTGGCCGACTCCTTGCTGCGCAGGCGCGAGCACACCCTGGCCTTGGTGGACCAACGCACGGCGGAGCTGCGTGACTCGATGGCCAAGCTCGAGTTGGCCCAGGAGCAGGTGCTCCGCCAGGCCCGGCTGGCCGCGATCGGCGAACTGGCCGCGGGGGTGGGTCACGAGTTGCGCAACCCTCTCGGGGTGATCACCAACGCCCACTACCTGCTCCGCGCCGGGTTCGAGCAGCAGGGCGGCAACGGTCTGATGCGTCATCTCGCTCTCGCCGAGCGCGAGGTCGGCGCGGCGACACTCATCGTGGGCGATCTCTTGGACTTCGCTGGTCCCCGAGAGCCAGTAACGACCCCGGTCGGCCTGCACGAGCTGCTTGATGAGGTCCTGGACCTGGCCGCCCCACCGTCCGGTATCACCGTCGATCGCGACGAGTCCGCAGGTTGCTCACCGGTACTCGCCGACCGCGACCAGCTCCGCCAGGTCCTGCTCAACCTGATCACCAACGCCTACGAGGCCATGCCAGGCGGCGGGGCGGTGACTGTCGTCGTCAGGGAAGCGCCTGGGGGTGTGGAGCTCCAGGTCACCGACTCGGGCGTGGGCATGGACCAAGAAACGGCGGCGCAGGTATTCCAGCCGTTCTTCACCCGCAAGGCCAGGGGGATCGGGCTAGGCCTGGCGGTGACGAAGAGGATCATCGACGCCCATGGCGGCGGCATCTCGGTCACCAGCGCCCCAGGAGTTGGGACGACCTTCAGAGTGGATCTCCCGGCGGCTGTGGTTGGCGCGGCCCCATGAAACCGACAGTTTTGGTCAAGCAGACGGTGTTGGTCGTCGACGACGCGGCCGGTATGCGCCAGACCCTGGTCGATATCCTCGAAGCGGCCGGGTACTCGGTCTCGATCGCGGTGGATGGCGGCGCGGCCCTCGCCCTGGCCCGCGGCGAACGGTTCGACGTCATCTTGATGGACATCCAGATGCCGGTGCTCACCGGCGTCGAGGTCCTGGCTGCGCTCGATCATCCGCCTCCCCAGATCGTCCTGATGACCGCCTACGCCCTAGAGGAGCAGATGGGCAAAGCGCGGGATCACCAGGCGTTTGCCATTCTGCAGAAGCCGTTCCAGATCGCCCGTCTCCTCCACGTAGTCGCAGAGGCCGCGGCTCCGTGTGATGGCAACGGCTACCGACCCGGCCTCGGCTAACCGATCGATACCCGGCTGGCCATTGCTGCCGGACCCGACTCGCCGGCACATGGGCCTGCCACCGTCCACTTCTCCAGGGCAGCCCCCAACTGGTCCAACCGGACCGGCTTGGACAGGAAGTCGTCCATGCCCGCCTGGAGGCAGTGGGCTCGGTCCTCGGTCATTACATTGGCGGTCATGGCGATGATCCTGGGCTGTCGGGCCGCTGGAAAGCCGCTCCGAATCTGCCGGGTCGCCTCCAGGCCGTCCATCTCGGGCATCTGGAGATCCATCAGGATGACGTCATAGGGGGCGTGGCGCAACGCGTCGAGCGCCTCGATTCCATTGCCAGCGACGTCTGCTCGGCACCCCAAGCGCTCCAGCATGGCCAGACCGATCTTCTGGTTGACCGCGTTATCCTCGGCAAGTAGGACCCTCATTCCGGCAGTGAGGGCGGGGTAACTGGGGTCGTCGAGTTGATCCGGCACGGCCGGTCTGCCATCGATGACTGCGACGATCACTCGGTGGAGCGAAGCCGCCTTTATCGGCTTCAGGATCTGGCCGTCGAAGTCGGGATCCAGGTCTCGCTGGCCCTGCCGGTTTCGAGATCTCAATGCGACCAGCGGAAGGCGGCCGTGCCGACGCCGCGGCCGCAGCGTGGCGATGAGTTGTGAGTCAGTCGGCTCCGTCGTGTCCATATCGATTATGGCGAAGTCATAGTGACGCTCATCGGTAAGGGAAACGGCCCGGACGGTGCCGTCGGCGAGGTCACAAGTCAGTCCCCAACCTTGGAGTTGCCGTTGCAGGATCGCGCCGCCGATGGCGTTGCTATCGACCACGAGCGCGCTCAGACCAGACAGATTGAGGGTCGGGCTCTCCTGCGGCCCGACTGCGTCGTCGCGGCCGACGGGGATAGTGAAGCGAAAGGTCGACCCTTCTCCTGGGACGCTATCGACACCGATGCGACCGCCCATCCCTTCGACCAGACGGGCGCTGATCGCCAGGCCCAGGCCGGTTCCTCCGTAGTTACGCGATATGGAGGCTTCCATCTGGCTGAACGAACGAAAGAGCCGGTGCATTCGGTCGGCTGCTATCCCGATACCAGTATCGGCCACAGCCACGGCCAACGTGGGTCGATCTGCAGTCACATCGATCACCTTCACGGTGACGACGACATGGCCCGAAGATGTGAACTTCACCGCATTGCTGAGGAGGTTGACGATCACCTGACGCACCCGGGTCGGATCCCCGACGACAGAGCGATGGCGGCTGGCGTCAATGTCCACGAAGAGACCCAGCTGCTTCGCCGATGCCTGTGAGGCGACGAGATCGATCGCCCCCTCCACCAGTTCCGTCAGGTCAAAGGCTTGATCATCAAGTTCCATGGCGCCGGATTCGATCTTGGAGTAGTCGAGAACGTCGTTGATGATGCCCAAGAGAGCCTCGCCGCTGGAACGGAGAGTCTCGAGGTAATCCCGCTGGACGATGTCGAGATCCGTGTCGAGCAGTAACCCGGACATTCCGATAACGGCGTTCATCGGCGTGCGTATCTCGTGGCTCATGGCGGCCAGGAACGCCGACTTTGCCATCGTCGCGGCCTCTGCATCCCTGCTCGACTGCTCTGCCCGGTCGCGTGCCTCCGACAACTCGGATGCCTGGCTCCGAAGGATGTTGTTGGCTTCACCCAACTCCTGGGCGGCTTGGGCCAATTTCAGTCGCTGATTGTAACTCTCGGTAATGTCACGGATGGTCGCAGCCAGCAGGCGACCCTGCTCCGTGTCGAGCGGGGCCAGGCTGATGTCAATCGGGAACTCGGTCCCGTCGGCCCGCTGGCCGAACAGCTCGAGCCCGGCCCCCATTTGTCGAATGCGGGGTGCGGCGACATAGCGGGCCCGGTGCCCGGAATGCGAGTCGCGGAACCGCGGCGGTAGGAGCACCTCAACGGGCTGGCCCACGAGCTGACTGCGGGGGTAGCCGAAGAGGGCTTCTGTCTGGGCGTTGACGAGGGCGATACGCCCATCGGTCTCGATGACCACAACCGCGTCGGGCGCCGACTCTAGGAACGAACGAAACCTGGCCTCTGCCGACCGGGCGGCGGCGGGCAGTGTCGACGGGGCGGTCGGAGAGAGGGTGGGTTTCATGGCCGCCGCTCGATGCGATCACTCACCTTCACAGTTGTCGACGGCTAGCGGCGTGAACTTGAACACCGCGGCCATCTGACCCAGGTGGGCCCGGCGCGGAGGCGCTCAAGATCGTCGGGGCGCTGACCGATAGAGATGTCGTGGGCGACTCGCAAGCAGAGTTATCGGTGAATCGCAAGGACAACACGGCGTCCGAGCTGGACCAGTCCATCATCGACGACCTTCTGGTACTCGGCGGATCAGACCTGGTTGACGAGCTAGCAACGTTGTGCTGCGAGGACATCACCAGAGCCACCAGGGATCTGGACCAGGCGCTCACAGACAACGATGCTCCTGCAGCGGTACGAGCAGCTCACTCGATTGCCGGGGTCAGCGCCAGCATCGGCGCAGCTCGACTAGCCGACATCGCCAGGACGCTCGAGAACGCGGCGAGGCTTGGTGACCTCGTCGACGCAGGCGTGCTCAGAGTCGAGCTGGTGGCGTGCTGGGGGCAGGTCCTTCGTGCTCTCGACGAGATGACGGCCCGAACCGTCGGGTGACCGAATCTCCTGAGCGCGTCGTCTCGTCGGGAGACACGAGATCAACAACCCTCGTTCCGAGGACGTCCTCGCCTGGTTCGACCCAATACCGATCGAGGGCGCCGTCCGGTGCTGGTGAACTGCGTTCAATCCGAGGTGCGGTGGAGGTGGCGCCTGGCGGGTCGAAGCGGTAACCAATGCTGCGGACCGATATGATCAGCCGCGGCGGGGTTTCGTCCCCGAGCTTGGCGCGTAGCCTTCTCACGTGCTCGGTCACTGTCGTCGCTCTTTGGCTTGCCGACGTGGATTGCCACACCGATTGCAGCAGTTCCTCCCGGCTAAAGACCTGGTTCGGCCGGCAGGCGACGTAGGCCATAAGATCGAATTCCTTGGTCGTGAGATCGATTTGGGAGCCGTGAGCGGTGACCATTCGTGCTTCCAAGTCGATCTCCAGCCAGTTGTACTGCAAGCGCGATTGCGGAGCCCATTCGAGCCGGCGTCTCACCGCGAGGGCCCGAGCTGCTAGTTCGCGGGCGAAGAAGGGCTTGGAGACGTAGTCGTCCGCCCCTGATTGCAGGGCACCCACTCGGTCGAGCTCCCCGACAGCGCCACTGAGGACGATGACGTGAGCCGTGCTTCCCTGCTGGCGTAGCAGCTTCAACATGTCCAAACCGGATCCGTCCGGGAGGGTGAGATCCAGGATGATCAGGTCGAACTGCCCTACCTCGAGCGCCGCCCGGCCAGCCCCGACGTCCGAGGCGGTGGTGACGTCGATCGCTTCTCTCGACAGTTGGACCTCGACGAGTCGTCGGATCATGCTGTCGTCCTCGATGATCAGCGCTCTCACGTGCAGCCTCTTCGGCAGGGGGAACACGCCTGCTGACTATTGACCGTATCCACCGGCCAGGGCAGTAGATATAGCTATTTCGGACCATATTGCGCATCGGTATCGCCATCCGTCTACCGGCCGGTCGAATGAAGCCGTTACCCGGCGGGCCGAATCGCCGAGCCGGCTCTTCGACCGCGGGCCAGATTGGACGTACTGGGTCGGTCATAGATAGTCGTGAATCAACAGGTGACGGGTCGCGAACAAACCCGGTATGGCCGGCAGGTACGTTACCGCCAGCTGGTTCGCCAGCGTGATAGCTACCGCGGCTTCGGTCGAGATGCCCAGTCCGACCAAGAGCCCCGACATGCCCACAGCACCTACGGCTGCACTTCCCCCCGGTATCGGAATGAGCGAGGACAGTGTTCCCAACCCGATGCTCAGCGCCGTCGCCGTCCAAAACGAGATCGTGGCTCCGAATGCCAGCACGCAGGCAAGGAGACAGAACCCGTACATCAGGCCCACGGCCGCGTTGCCCCCGAAGATGAGCGCCAGCTGCCGGGGTGTGCGAAAGGCGGTCCAGATTGTGGTCACGGCGTCTGTCACCGGCGGCAACACGCTGCGGCGCAGACGGGGGACCCCAAGAGCGATAGCACTGGCCAGACCCAGGGCGACGACTGCGATGGCCACCCCCTGGATGATCCCACTGATGGGAACATGGCCCAGGTTGAGAGTCCGGGGCGATAAGGCAACGGCCACTGCGAATAGTGGCACCTCGCCGATGATGACTCCGACGACGCTCAACAGCCCGCCCGCGGCAACAGCAGCCGGGAGCTCCGCCCCCTGTCGTTGCAGGAATCGTATCTGGAAACCAGTGCCGCCGATGACCGGGATCACCAGGTTGGAGTACGACATGGCCACCTGGAGTTCGGTGGTCGGCCACAAGGGAAGCCGCAGCCGCAACGTGCCCATCAAAGCTAGGGCGTAGGGAATATTGGTGGCGAGCGAGATCAGCAGGGCGACGGCCGCCCATTGCCATTGGGCGTGGCGGACCGTGTCCCAAACCTTGGAAGGATCCCCGACCTGGTCGAGGAGGACGCCGACACCCAGGAGTCCGCCCGCCGCCATCAGCACGCTGGAGAGGCGCAAACGCTGCATCTGTCGCAGAGCCGGACCGTCGATCCCGAGCCGGGCCGATGCCGCCTGGCGGAGCTGCTCGATGTGATGCCTGGCACTCCTTGCGTCGCCTCGCAGCGCGGCACGCGTCGAACGATGCAGCGCCCCGGGCTGGAGAAAGGGGAGCGCAGTTCGCAAGGCGGTGTCGCCCAGACCGCCGAGGCAGGCGGCGATGGCGCGCTCGTCGCCCACCCTCGCNNCCGTGGCCGCGAGGAGGTCGGCCACGTCCATGCCCAGGCGGTAAACGGGCCCCGAACTCGACGCGTTGGCGAAGCCAACAATGCCGGCGGCGGTGTCAGAAGAGATGACATGGGCGACATCGAGTGCTCCATGGGCGATGCCCGCACCGTGCAACAGGGCCACCTGTCGCCAGATGGCGGCCAGGACGGGATCGGTCATCTCCTCCGGCTCGAGATCGACCAGGAGCCCGAAACCCGCCGGCCGCCGCAGCACCAACAGCGCGGAATTGGGTCCAGCCCGGCCCACGAACACCACGGCCGGTACCCTGACCCCTGCCGAGCCGGCCAGCAACGTCATGCACGCCTCGTGCTCAACCTCCTGGACCCGGGTCATCTGGAATGTGGCGACGGCATCCTTGTACACCGCGAAACGCCAGATCTTGGCCAGCAGTTGAGCGTCGAGTTCGTCGGGCCCGATGACTTTCACGATCAACGGTCCAATGCGGTCACAACATTCGAAGATGGTGGCTTCCGCCCGCTGTTGCGACGACAGGCGGACGGAGGTAGCGGCAATGCCGACATCCGCCAGGATGGCTTCGAGCTGCGCTGCCGAGGGACGGCCGCCCGGAGACCCGAACAGCAGGTGGACCAGCGCCGCCACCCCCCAGCCCACCGCCAGCGCACCCAGCACGTCAATGGGAAAGGCGGACCCGACGTACAGGGCGGCCAGGAGGAGCACCGTCACCAACACCTGCCCGCAACGGCGTACCGGTCGGCCGACGTAAGGGGCCGCCGTCGCCACCACGGCTATGACGACGGCAATGCGCACTGGGGGGAAGTTGGGCGTGATCCCCAAATGGGTCAGGGTGCGCAAGCTGCTTCGGAGACCGGCGTGGCCGACCACATCGGTGCCCAAGACCCGGGAGATACTCCACGCCAGCGCTCCCGACAACGACAGGTCCCGGGCTAGCCGCCACCGGCGCCCCACCACCGCGGCTGCCACGACGAGCCCCACCGCCCAGAGGGTGCCGAGACGCTCGAGATCGCGAAACTGCGGTACCAGGTTGGCCGGCAAAGACCCGAACAGCTGAAAAATCTCGAGCTGCGTGACACCGATTGGCTTCGGGGCGCGGGCCGCCAAAGCGGCCAGCACCGCGACCGCGGCCGCGAGCCGAACGGCGTCACTCGACCGGCGCCGATACGGCTCCTCCGACGCCCGACCGAACGCCGTCCACCGAGGTAGCTGGCTCACCAGGCACAGGGTAGAAGGCCTGGCGCTAACGTCGTTGCCGTGGGGACGCTCAGGAAAGCAATTGGTTGGACGGCACTCATCATGGCGGCCCCAGTTCTACTGGGGTGTTCTGGAACCTCACGGTGGAGCAGCCGATCGTCGGCGACTCGGTCCGCCCTCACGGTGGGCGCGACGGCCACGGAGAACGGCGCCGTCGTCGCCGCCAACGTGGGCGAAGCCGTGCCAGTAGCCGCGTCGCCGACGGCGACCGGCCACGGATTCTGGGTGGCGAGCACGGATGGCACCGTTACCCCCGAGGGCGACGCCACCATGTATGGCGACGCGGCCTCGCTGGCCTTGGCTGCACCAGTGGTCAGCATCGCCACCACCGAGTCGGGGGACGGATACTGGCTGCTCGGCGGAGACGGTGGGGTGTTCACATTCGGTGACGCTCGGTTCTACGGCTCGACCGGAGATATTCGGCTCAACCAGCCGGCGCTGCAACTGGTTGGGACCCGAACGGGCGCGGGCTACTGGTTTGTCGCTCGCGACGGTGGCGTCTTCGCTTTCGGAGATGCCGGTTTTTATGGCTCCACCGGAAACCTGCGTCTCAACCAACCGGTAGTCGGGATGGCCACCACACCCGACGGCCGCGGCTACTGGCTCGTCGCCCGCGACGGAGGAATCTTCAGTTTCGGCGATGCCCGCTTCTACGGCTCGACGGGCGACACGCATCTGCAACAACCGATTGTCGGGATGGCCGCTACCCGCGACGGTAAGGGATACTGGTTGGTCGCCCGTGACGGAGGGATCTTCACATTTGGTGACGCCCACTTCTACGGCTCGACCGGGTCAAGCGCGCTGCCAGCACCCGTAGTCGGCATGGTGGCGACCGGGGACGGGGGCGGCTACTGGCTTGTTCTCGGCAACGGCCAATTCCGCAGCTTTGGGGACGCCGCAACGATTGCCACCACGCCCATCCCGAGTGACGGATTCTCGCTAGTCGGACAGGTGGTCGCCATCGACCCGGGCCACGATGGCGGCAACGGCGCCGATCCGAGCTATATCGACCAGCCGATCTGGAACGGGCGGGAATACGAGGCGTGTGACACCACTGGGACGGAGACCGACGCCGGCTACACCGAGCATGCATTCAACTTCGATGTGGCCACCCGGCTGGCCGCTCTACTGCGAGCGCGAGGCGCCACGGTTGTGTTGACCCGGACCAACGACACTGGCGTCGGGCCATGTGTGAATGTTCGGGCTGCCATCGGCAATCAGGCCCGAGCGGACGCCTTTGTCGACATCCACGCAGATGGCGGCCCACCAGGCGGCCGCGGCGTGGCCGTGCTCCAACCGGTTGCCGACGGGATCAACAACGCCGTGATCGGCCTGTCAGACGAGCTGTCGGTCGACATTCGGAACGCCTTTGTCGCCGGGACCGGCGAACCTTACAGCAGCTACGACGGCGTCAACGGACTGCAGCCACGCGACGACCTCGCCGGTCTCAACCTCACGACGGTCCCCAAAGTTCTCATCGAGTGCGCCAACATGCGTAATGCCACCGACGCCGCACTGGTGACGAACCCGACCTGGCGGCAGGAGGCGGCGACCAGCCTGGCCAGCGGTCTTTCGCAGTACCTGATCGGCTTTCCCTGAGCGCTAGGGCAGCAGGAGTCGCTTGAGGGTGTCAGCGAGCCAGGCTCGGTATTCGTCCGCGGTCCAGCCGCGCTGATCTCGCAGAAGGCGGTGAACATCGGGCCCGGCGATGGTCCACAGTACGTCGGTACCAGCGGTGCTCGCGTGACCTTCACGCCGCATCACAGCACATATTCTTCGGCGTCAACGTGCTCAAGGACATCGGTCAAGTCGCCTTCGGCAGGACGCCAAGCTCTCCCAGGTTCTGACCACGTGCTCGACTGGCACGCCGGACGGCAGCCGACGCTGGTTACGCCGTAGTCGAGCAGGTAGCTGCGCCCACCGTAACTGTGATCGATTCGCCTGGGCTGGTGTAGTACAGCCTGATGACGACGTCTCCAGAGCCGTTGGTCTCGTCGGACCATTTGTCAGTGGAGTTGGAAGCTGTCGCATCGGTGTACGGCTGGTTCGATGTTACGTCGACGTCGTAGTCACCGTTGTAGCCATCGTTTGCGGGTGCCGCGCGGGCCTGGCACGAAGCGCCCGGGGCTGGCGTTGTCGCCGGTGCCGGCGNNCGGTGCCGGCGTTGTCGCCGGTACCGGTCTGGGTGCCGTGAAGACTGTGGCCCCGGCGAAGTCGGACGCCACAGTCTGGTAGACCGGCCCTACCAATGAGGTATCGGTAGTGATGATGCCCAGCTCACGGTTGTAGTCCAGGCTCGAGACCGAGAAGTTCTGGCTGCCGAGAAACAGCGTCGTGTCGTCGGCAACCACGACCTTGGCGTGGATGTAGAGCGACGCGTCGGGCGAGTACGTTGCCACATGCACGCCGCCGTGCGTCAGATCATCGAATGCATCGGCCCACGACGACGAATAGGTCATCACCACATCCACATCCACGCCCCGTTGAGCAGCTGATTCCAAGGCATTAGTGACGTCAGGGTCGTCCATCTCTTCGTTCTCGACCAGGAGCGAGTGCTGCGCCGAATCGATCAGCGAGACGATCGCTGTTTCGGCTCCTGGCGACCACACCAGGTTCTGGCCAGTCGCCGGCGCACCAGCGTTGGCCCAGTCCCCGTCAAAGACCTGCTCGATGGCGGCGACATCAGGTTGGTCAGTGGTGATCACGGCAAAGTCGCGGGTCGTCAGGTAGTACTCGCTGGTCAGGTTCAGGGTCATGATGGCCGACGTTCGATCGTCGATCGTGATCGTCTTTTGGTGGAAGATCGTGCTGGCAGGCGCCCAGCGGGCCTGTACTCCGTTCGAGGCGAGTTGCGAGAAATCGGGCTTGTTGACCGAATATCCCGAGTAGTCCTGGTCCAGCAGCACTCGCACCCGCACTCCGCGCCGGGCATCGGCTTCAAGGATGCTGACGGTGGTGGGGTCGGCGAGCTCGTACATCGTCATGTCGAGCGTGTCTCGTGCGCTCGACATCAAGGAGTAGATCGATTGCATGCCGTCATTCGGCTCGGTGACCAGCGACCAGCTAGGCGCAGACAGCGTCGCCGAGCCGGAAGCCGTGGCGGGCAATGAGCCTGCTGCGGGCGCACCCTTCGCGGTATGTGAACCAGCGCCGGGACTGACAGCCTTGCTGGCTGCCGCGGGCTTTGTCGTTCCCGTCGCGGCCGTGTTCTCCGTCTTCGAACATCCCGCGATAGCTCCGGTCAGAAGGAAGGCCGTGAAGACAGCGACGACCACCCGTGGCCACCGTCGTCTCCCTCGCAGAGGAGCAGTCAGGTTGCTCACGCCAGCCGGACCACGTCGGCAAGCCAGGCTTCGGCGTTAGGAGGGCCGAGCCCCAGGTTGATGTCGAAGCGGTCGGGGTCGAGCGAGTCGAAGCGCCAGTCGGAACCGAACGCAGCGCGCAACTCGCCTTCGGTGACGCGGCGGGGACCCCAATCGCCGGGCTGGCGATCGCTGAAGCACATGAGATGAAGGTGGCCGCCCGGGCGGAGGACGGCGCCCACAGCCGAGACATACCGGGCGCGAGCGGCGTCGTCAAAGACGTGGAAAAGCCCGCTGTCTACGATCGTGTCGAACGTCTCCCCGAGCGTGACGAGGCGAAGCGCGTCAAGCACTTGGAAGCTAGCGTCGACCGCCCGCTCGGCGGCCTTGCGGCGCGCCATCTCTAGGGCGCGCGGGGAGATGTCGATGCCCAGCGCACGGGTGCTGTGGCGCGCCGCGAGGATCGTGTGCTCGCCGGTGCCGCAGCCGACGTCCAGGATTGCGCCGGTGAGCGCGCCGGCGTCGGCGAGGCGGACGAAGGCGGGCTGCGGGCGCCCGATATCCCAGGGCGGCGAGGGACCTACGTAGGAGCAATCCCAGTCGTGGGCGGCGTCGGCTGCGGTCATCCCCCCATTCTCTCCCGAAACAACAGGAGCGGGCAGCGGGCGCCGAGCGCTCATCATTGGACGCGGTGGTCGGCTCGGTGGGCGGCGGCCGCCGCTCTCGACTTCGTCCACCCTCCCCCACCTGACCGACTCGGCCTCAGCGGGCCACTAGTTCGCGAAGCTTGACCCGTCCGCCGGTCCTTAGGACGGCCCGGCGGTAGATGCGGGCCGCGAAGATGGCCATGCCTGCCGTCCCGGCCACGCTGATCAACGCGGACGCCGTGAACTCCCACCACTGCACCTGATGCAGCCCGACCAGCACGGTCATGCAGAAAGGGGCGGTCGGTGGAAGATAGGCGAAGACCTTGAAGAGCAAGTCCGGTCTACCGGAGCTGGCCACCGTGATCGAGAACACGTAGCCCACCAGGATCGGGATGCTGAGCGGGAGGGCCAATGTCTGCACCTGGTCCTGGCGCTCCGCCGTCGAGCCGCCCGCGGCGTAGACCCAGCAGTAGAACGCGTAACCCAGTACCAGCCACAGCAGTTCACAGGCCAGCACCAACGGGCCAGTGCCCTTCAGTAGGTCAGAGCCCACGGCCGCGCCGACGATTAGGGCAAAGGCCACGATAATGGTCGCCTGGCCAAGGGCCACTAGCCCGATGCCCAGCACCTTGCCTCCCAACAGTTGGATGGGTCGTACCGTGGCCAGTAGGACCTCGACGACGCGGCTGGACTTCTCCTGCATGACCCCGATGAGGATCCACGTGTTGTACTGCTGCAGCATGAAGAACAACAGCACCAGCCCGATGATCGAGGTCGCCTTGACTGTTTGGTTCGACCCCGGCTGAAGCGTACGCACCGCGACCGATTTGGAGTTGGTTATCAACGAAGCCTGGGCCGGCGTGAGTTCCGCCGAGTGGTACGCCTCCACCACGCCGAGGTACTCGGCTGCCGATTGCACCAGGCCGGGATCGGCGTCGGAGCCCTTCGAGCTGGCGGGCCGATCGAGCAGGATCTGGGTGGAGTCGACTATGGCTAGATCGACCGCCCCCGCACGCAGGTCCGTCTTCGCCGCGGCCAGGGACGGTTCGTCTACCAACTTGACCGTGTCCTCGTTCGCGGCTCCGGCCGCGTCGATCAGCGCTTCGGCTTCCGGCGACAGGCCGCCGACGATCCCGACCGTTTGGGCGGTGGGCCCCGAACTCCCGCTGTGAATCGTCGGGATGATGATCGCCGCCGCGACCGCTATCAGCATGATCAGCGTGCCGATCCGGAAGATGCGGCCCCGGACCCGCTCTCTTATCTCGCGTCCGGCGACCATCCCGACCTCGCCCAGTGACCCTTCTAGGTTGGCGGGCCATGAACCTTGTTTGGATCCCATGGGGCCGCGCTGCCGGCGCCGGCTTCGGCGGATCCACACTCGCAGGACGACGGCCGCCGCTACCACGATGGCGATATATAGGTGCGTCACGTCAGCGCCTCCCGGAACACCTCAGACAAGCGACGCCGTTCGAAGGAGAACTCGGTGACTCGGCCCGCTTGCATGGCGGCCCGGAGAACGTCGTCGCTGTTGACGGAGCTATCCAGTACCAGGCGGACTGCGCCAGCGGAGAGCTCGGAGACCGAGACGCCAGGAAGTTGCTGCGCCCAGTCCGCGGCGCGGTCACCTTCGACGCGGACCACCAGCCGCCGGGCCCCGCTCGTCTCCAACTCGTCCACCGTTCCCGATACGACCATCCGGCCCTGGTCGATGATCCTCACCTGCTCGCATAGATCCTCCACCTGGTCGAGCTGGTGACTGCTCAAGAGGACGCAACACCCGGCCGCGGCCTGGTCGACCAGCACCTGGCCGATGGCGTCGATGCCGGTGGGATCCAACCCCGACAGCGGCTCGTCCAGCACGAGCAACTCGGGCTGGTGCACCAGGGCGGCGGTCAGTTGTACCCGCTGCTGGTTTCCGTGCGACAGCGTCTCCACTTTTGAGCCCCGTCGGTCCGCGATATCGAGTCGTTCGAGCCAGGTGTTGGTGGCTGCTTTCGCATCGGCTGCGGTGAGCCCGTGTAGGCGGCCGAGGTACTCGAGCTGTTCGCCGACCAACATGCCGGGGTAGAGGCCCCGTTCCTCGGGCATATAACCGAAACGGCGGCGCTCCTTTTGACCCACCGAGGCCCCGTTCCATCGGACCTCGCCGGCGTCGAGGTCGGTCAGGCCGAAGATGGCCCGCATGGTCGTCGTCTTGCCGGCCCCGTTGGGCCCGAGGAAGCCGACCACTCGTCCGGCCGGCACTTCGAAGGAGAGGTCGTCGAGAGCGGTCACGGTCCCGTACGTCCGCCGCAACCCCACCACCTCCAACACTCCGCTCACTTGGTCAGGCTATCGCTACCTTCATCTCTCGAACCCATTGGCCAGAACCGCGGCGGCTTCGGCCGAGCCAATCGGGGCCGGGCCGGATAACCGGGCGGCGGCTGACCGCCTGACATCGAAGCTACGGTGTCACCCAGGTCGACCGCACCATCCTCGGTATAGAGGGAGACCCACTCCCGGGATCGCCCAAGGTCGGCGCAGAAGGCGTAGCGAGCGAGGAGCGACCTGAGCTCGCGTTCGTCCTCCAGCAGACGGAGCCGGTTCCGCAAGTCCTCCAGCTCCGATCTCAAATCCGTCTCGGCCCCCGCGGTTGGTGTCATTCGCGTTCCCCTAGAACTGATCCATGCGATACGTTATCATTGATTCGTGGACAGCTCAACAACGCTCGCTCGCCCGCTGGCGGAAGAGGTCGACGCCTTCTTCCATCTGGACCCCGACCTGATTGCCGATCCGTACAGCCTGTACCGGCGCATCCGTCACGAGGCTCCGGTTTTTCGCCACACCGACAAGGTTCTTGTTTCCACCTACGCCGATGTGCGTGAGGTCCTCACCTCGCCCAAGGTCCTGCAGGGCCTGGCCGTGCGGGGGACCCGTTACCGGCATGCGGCCAGCCGGGTTGACGAACAGCACCGGATCCAACTTGCTGAGATGTTCGGCTTCTTGGAGAAGCGACTAGGCGGGACCAACGGTGAGTACCACAACCGGCTGCGGCGACTCGCCCAGAAGGCCTTCACCCCAAAGATGATCGCCCGGATGCAGGAGCGCATAGAGAACATCGCGGAAGGTCTGCTCGACGGGATCGAGACCAAGGGTGACGTCGAGCTGATCGAGGACTACGCCTATCACCTGCCCCTCATGGTGATCAGCGAAATGCTTGACATATCCACCGACGACCGGGACGACCTGCGCCACTGGGCCGGCAACCTCGGGACGTTCGTTGGGGCGGAGTGGACCGATACCGAGATCGTCGAGCGCACCCACGACAGCGTCTTCAAACTACGAAGTTATCTCACGTCGGTCTTCGACAGCCGGCGCGGAGGCGACACGACCGATCTGCTGGGAGCTCTCATCGCAGCCGAGGGGGATGACGGGGACCACTTCACCGAGGACGAGCTGGTGGCGATGATCACCCAGTTCATCTTCGCCGGTCACGAGACGTCAACCATGTTCTTGGGCAACAGCTTGGTGCGGTTGCTCGGCGAGTATCGGGAACAGTGGGACATGCTCTGCCAGGAGCCTGACCTCATCCCCAACGGGGTCGAGGAGCTGCTGCGCTTCGAGTCTCCCACCCACAACATCGACAAGCTGGCCGGCGAGGACTTCGAGATAGGCGGCGTCCAGATTGAGCAGTGGGACACCATCAACGTAATGATCGCGTCGGCCAATCACGACGAGGATGTGACCCCCGGCGCCGACCGTCTCGACATCACTCGCAAGGACGTCAATCACATGACGTTTGGTTTCGGCGCCCATCATTGCCTGGGGGCGGCGCTCGCCCGCATGGAGGCCCAGGTATCCCTGCGGGCCATCACCCGGCGGTTCCCCTCGATGCGCCTGGCCACCGAGACCACCCGTTGGCGCAAGACTCATATGAACAGGGGGCCCGAGGTCCTACCGGTGATCCTCCGGCCCGGGCTGCGCTGAGCGCCCCGCTCTAGGCCGACGCCGTGGGGGTCTGGGCTCTGGTCGAGCTCGCCAAAGAGCGCCACCTGCGCGTGGCTGCGAGACTATGCAGATGAAAAGGGCGCTGACCGCCGAGATCCCCCTGGTGGGCCGCGAGGTCGAGCTCGATCGGATCGTGGCAGAGCTGGACGGGCCGGCGCCGGTCGCGTTTGTACTGGCCGGAGCGGCAGGAGTGGGCAAGACGCGGCTGGCCTCCGAGGCCAGCCGGACGGCCGCCGGGCTGGGATTCACCACCGCCCAGGCGGTCGCTTCCCGGGCGGCGGCATCGATCCCGTTCGGTCCGTTCGCCCCCTTGCTTCCGGTGAACGATCCAGTTCCTGGGGACCTGCTCGGCCTGCTCCAGCAGGCGAGCGACGCCATCGCCCAGAGAGCGGGGCCCGACCGGCGATTGTTACTCGTAGTCGACAACGCCCACCTCCTCGACGACGGCTCGGCCGCTCTGGTCCATCAGCTGGTCCATTCGGCCTCCTGCAGTGTGGTGGCGAGCGTCCGTACGCCGGGTTCGGCGCCTGATCCCGTCACGGCGTTGTGGAAGGACGGGCTGGCCGATCGGATCGATCTCAATCCTTTGTCTGAGGAGGAGGTAGAAAAAGTAACCACTGGTGTGCTCGGTGCGCCGATCGCGGGCGGCGCTGTCCGGCGGCTGTGGGAGTTGAGCAGCGGCAACGCCCTGTATCTCCGGGAACTCCTGATCGGCGCAGTCGATTCCGGCGCCCTCAGGGAGGAGGGTGGCATGTGGTCGCTGCGGCTCCCACTCACCGCCCCGGACCGCCTGGTGGAGTTGGTGGCAGCCAGATTGGGCGGGTTGGGGGCCGAGACGGTCGCCGTCATCGAGTTAATGGCCGTGGGCGAACCGGTGGGTGTCTCGATGCTCGAAAAGCTCACCGACGCGGCCTTCGTCGAGGACGCCGAGCGCCAGGGCTTTCTCGAGGTGTTCCAGGACGGCCGGAGGACGGAGGTCCGCCTGTCTCATCCCATGTACGGGGAGGCCCTGCGCCGGGGTCTGCCCCGCTCTCGACTCCGGCGCATCTCCATTGCGCTGGCCGGCGCCTTGAAGGGGACGGGAGCCCGCCGCCGGGAGGACCTCTTGCGCTTGGCGCGGTGGCAGCTCGACGCAGGTGGGGCGGCTGATCCCGAGCTATTGAGCCGAGCGGCGCGCCGAGCCAGTGACATGTTCGACTTCGACCTCGCCGCCCGGCTGGCTCGGACTGCTCTCGACTCGGGCGGTGGCGTGGCGGCCGGCCTGGTGCTCGGCGAAACCAAGTTCCGCTCCGGTCACCACGCGGAAGCAGAGTTCATCCTCGCCGGTCTCGTGCCCCTGTGCACCAGCGAAGTAGAACTGGCCCAGGTAGCCGGCGCCCGTGCCCACATATTCAGCAATCTGATGGGTGACTCCGCTGCGGCTGCAAGAGTGCTCGAGGAGGCTTCGGCGGTCATTACCGACGCCGCCGCTCGCCTCCAGCTGCTCGGCCGGCTGGCCATCAACCGGCTATTCGAAGGGGACCCACAGGGAGCCCTGTCGGCGGCCGAGCCGTTGCTCGCCAGCGCTGAAGACCCGTGGGTGGCCCGAGGCGCCTATGCGGCATCTTCCGCCTGCGCGTTGCTGGGTCGGGGCCAGGAGGCGGTGGATCTGGCCTATCGAGGGCTCGAGGCCCACCGCCGCACCCTGGACAGCGTGCAGTTGCCCGAAGTCCAGCTGATCGGCGCCGTCCTGGGTCACGCTGCTGTCGGCCATCTCGCCCAGGCCGAAGCCGACGCCCAAATCGGCTACCAGGCCTGCTTGGCGGCCGGCGACAAGGAGGGTCAGGCCACGTTCTCCTTGCTCCGAGGGTACGTGCGGGTGGAGCGGGGCCAGCTGGCCGCGGCATCAAAGGCCTTCCTCGAAGGCGCCACGATCAACCGAGCGCTCCAGGACGTCACCGCCCTGCGCTGGTGCCTCGGGGGGCGGGCCCTGGCAGAAGGGATGAGCGGTCACCCCGATCTCGCGCTGTCTGCTGCCGCCGAGCTCGACCAGCTGCCGGCGGGTTCGGCGATGATCTTCGAGCTCGACCTGATCGGTCGGGGCCGGGCCTGGGTGAGCGTCGCTACAGGCGAGCTGTCCCGGGCGCGTCAGCTGCTGAGTGAGGCCGCGGCTCGCGCCGCAGCCAGCGACCAGCGGGTCGCCGAGGCCCGCCTCCTCCATGACATCGCCCGTCTGGGAGAACCGAGCACGGTGGCACCCCAGCTCGCCGCCATCGCGGCCTCGGCCGACAGCGAGCTCCTCACCGCGCTCGCCCAACACGCCGACGCCCTGGCCCGGGCGTCCTCTAGGGATCTGGAGGCGGCCGGGACCGCCTTCGAGTCGTTCGGAGCGGCGCTGCTAGCAGCCGAGGCCGATCTGGCCTCAGCCGCGCTTTACCGATCCGAGGGAGTCTTCCGGCGGGCCAGCGCCATGTCCAGGCGGGCGGAAGAACTGGCGGCCAGCTGTGGGGATGTCCGAACGCCCGGACTATCCCGCTACGAACACAGCGACCGGCTCACCCGGCGGGAACGGGAGGTCGCCGGGCTGGCGGCCAACGGCGCATCCAGTCGCGAGATCGGGGCCAAGCTGTTTCTGTCCGTGAGAACCGTGGACAATCATCTGCAGAACGTCTACAGCAAACTCGGAGTGACCAGCCGCGATGAACTGGCCCGAGCCCTTCGAATGCCCTGAGCGACCTCTGGCCGGTGGGTAGATGGATTCGCATGCGGCCAGCGGCACCTTCGAGCAGGTGTTCAGCTCCGGCGCAGTTGAACGAGTTGGCCTTCCACAACATCAAGGAATGCTTTGTCGACGCCGTCGTCAACGCCGCTGGCCCGGCGGCACACAAAGTCGCACAGCTTGTCGGGCGCACCCTGCCCATGCGCGATGAACCTGGGCTCCTCGACCGCGTCCGTTGCGAGAAAGTCCCGGTTCGACGTGTGATGCATGCGCCACACGTCGAACTTCGTCCAGACGGCCCAGGTCGGGTCGTGCTCCATAGCCGAGAGATCGACGCCCTGATCGACCCGGACTCGAACCTCGCCGAACTTTCCCATCGACTGTGCCGACTAGCAGGCGATGTCGCTCCGACTTTGTGCGATGCCGAGCTCATCGAGGCCATGATCGCCTGGCGTCCCGTCCCCGTCGACGGCTTCCCCTCAGTCGGCCGGGTGGACGACCTGGCCGGCTACTACGAGGCAGTGACCCACAGCGGCATAACCCTCGGCCCCATCATCGGGCGCCTTCTCACCCAAGAAATCATCGATGGCACGGTCGACACGCTCATCGCACCCTACCGTCCGAGTCGCTTCGAGGCTGTCACATAGGTCTCGCCTCGACGTCTCGACTGGCGCCGCGAGCTGAGCTTTGCCCGGCCCCCGTTTAGACGACGGGCGGCGGTATGCCGTCGACGGTCGCGGCGAGGGTGCCGTCCCAGTTGCACACCGTGCAGGCGTGACGGAACACCGACCGCGCGAACTCCAGAGCCGACGCTGCCGGATCAGGATGCGAACGCACGTCGTCCCAGTCGAGGATGTACTCGCGCAACTCGGCGTTCCAGCTTGCCTCCGGCGGCAGCAGCGGCATGCCAGCGAACTCGGCGGGAGCCGGGTGGGTATAGCCGTAGAAAGCGGCCCGACCGTAGCGGGGATCGCCCGGCCACCAACCGACAGCGACCTCCTGCGAGTCCATGGNNGGTACCTCCTGCGGCGTCGGGTCGATCTCGACCGGTCCGCCGAGAGCACGGACCGCAGCGATCACCTCGCGTGTCACTGCGCCGACGGCCCGGTCCGGGGTGAGCGCGACCCGCTCAGTCCGTCCCCCGCTGTGCTCGATCACGGCCTCATGAACCCTCAGGTCCAGGGTCACGGTGAGAGCTCCCGACCCGTCCGGCGCCCGCAGCGGGGCCGTCTCCCAGCCCCGCGATGTGAGTCGCAGGGCCGCATGCTGAAGTTGCGGCTCAGGGGGCGCCAGCGTCACCGCCAGCTTGCCGAGAACCTGGCTGTGGGCGTGCAACGTGTCGCAGGTCTCGCTCCACTGGTCGTAGGAAACAGCCGGCCATCCCGACACGGCGCAACAGTACCTATTCTTGTCACGTCTGCACACCCGACGACGCGGTGCATACTGGCCCGCATGGGAGTCTTCCGTCTCGGAATGTTGACCAGTTCCCCGGCTTCGCAGCAGCGAGCCCTACTGGCTGCGCCGACCTTTGCTGCGCTCGAGACGCTGGGTTGGTTGGATTCGGTCGGCGTGGTCGAGATCGATCCTGTGGTCTCCGACACCACTAGGTCCCAGGAGGCGTATCAACTACCGCCCCAGACCTTGGCGAACTGCGTCGTTGTGGGCGGCAGGCGGGAAGGTTTAGAACGCGTGGCCGCGTGCATCGTGCTGTTCACGACCCGAGCTGACGTCAATGGCATTGTTCGCCGCCGCCTTGACGTGCGCAAGGCCTCGTTCTTGCCAACGGAGCGGGTGGTGGATTTGACTGGTATGGAATATGGCGGTATCAATCCGATCGGGTTGCCGGAAGACTGGCCAATACTCGTCGATCGCCGCGTCGTCGAAACGGAAGTGGTGCTGACGGGTTCTGGCGTGCGCAAATCCAAACTGCTGCTTCCTGGAAGCCTCTTGGCCCGGCTGCCCGGGGCCGAGATCGTCGATGGTCTCGGCCTGCCAATCGCCCACTAGCACTCAAGTGGCCTTACCACGGCGGACGTCGTCGGTTCAGGGTGGCGCGGTGATATGGCCGATCAGATCGTCGACGGTGGCGATGATCTGGGCCGCGGCAGCGCCATCGGCGATTTGGGTGGCTGCTTCGTGCATCGCGGCTAGCAGGAGCGGGGCCAAGACGGCGGGCGGTCCCACCCTGAGGCGGCCAGCCGCGTGCACCGCCGTGAGGGCCTCGCGGACGAGGCCGAGGCCGTATTGTTCGTCAAGCTGGCGCCGGGTTCGCTTGGACAGGACGGCCGGCGCGTCGATCAGCGATATGCGCCGTATTTCTTCGGTGGCGGCGGAGCGCAGGAACGCCTCGGTGCCAAGCCGGAGTTGGCTGACCGGGTCGGTGTCGGCCGAGGCCGCCTCTGCGACGGCCTGGAGAAGGTCCTGCTCCACTGTCTCGTAGACCGCCTGGAACAGGTCCTCCTTTGAAGGGAAGTAGTGGTACATGGCGCCACGGGTCACTCCGGCGCGGGCGACGATCTCCTCTCGCCCGACTCCAGCGAATCCCTGCTGGGCGAACAGGGCCCGGCCGGAGTCAATCAGCGCCTGGCGGGTGGCGGCCCGGCGCTGGGCCTGGGTGCGGCGCGCTGTGACTTCTGTCTCCTTGACCGTCCGGCCCTCCTGTGAGATAAGTGCGTGCAGGCTGCATGTTAGTTGCGGCTGTGAACCAGGGGAGGGATCGTGGCGCTGCAGAGGAATGTCGTGTCGGACGGACTGCTTGACGAGTTGGACCACTTCGAGTCGCTGTTGCGAAGCCTCACCCCGGAGGACTGGTCCGCCCCCAGCCGCTGCGACGGCTGGACCGTCGCCGACGTAGCCGGCCATACCGTCGGCAGCATGGCGGATGTCGTCGCCGGACGCCTCGACGGCCTCGGCAGCCCTGAGGTCACCGCTCGGGAGGTGGCCGAGCGCCGGGGCCGCGGCGCGACCGACTTAGCGGACGAGTGCGCCGAAGTGCGCAAGGCCGCGGTTGGACTACTTGCGGTATTCGACGACGCCGCCTGGCTGGCCCCGGCCCCCGGCGGTTTCGATGGCGCTCTCGGCGACGGCGTCGAAGCCCTGTGGTTCGACACCTTCCTGCACGCCGACGACATCCGGGCGGCCCTCGGCCGGCCAAGCCAGACCGGCTCGGGCCTCGCCGGCGCGGTATCCCACACCAACTTCCTGCTAGCCGGGCACGGCTGGCACGGCGAAGCACCCGCCCAGGCGGACGCGGCCATGGCGTGGATCCTCGTGGCGACCGGTCGCAGAGCGGGCGGTCCCGACTCGCCTCCCAACGTCTACGCCTAAATTCACCCCCCAGCCGCGGGCGGGGGTCTCAACAGTTTCGGAGCAGTGGCGCGAAGTTGGCCCGGCCGAACGGCGCCCGCGAGTGATCCCCTAGTGTCCAGCCATGGACATCGGCCTCTTCGTTCCCCTCAGCGGGTTGAACGCCAACGCGGAGTTCCTCCGGGCCCTCGGCCCGGCCGTCGAGGAACGAGGTTTCGAGTCGATATGGGCCCCAGAGCACGTGGTCCTCTTCGACGACTACAGCTCTCGCTACCCCTATTCGCCCGATGGCAAGTTCCCCGGCGGCGGTGACACCGGGCTCCTCGACCCCCTGACGGCTCTCACCTTCCTGGCCGCCGGCACCGACCGCATCCGGCTCGGGACGGCGATCTGCCTAGTCCCGCAGCGAAACCCGGTCTACACGGCCAAGCAGGTGGCGGACCTCGACGTCCTGTCAGGCGGGCGAGCCGAGTTCGGTATCGGCATCGGCTGGCTTAAGGAGGAGTTCGACGCCTTGAACGTGCCCTTTGCCAACCGCGGCCGGCGCACCGACGAGTACCTGCAGGTAATGAAGTCCCTCTGGACCGAGGACACCTCGTCTTTCGCCGGCGAGCTGTACCAGCTGGGCCCGTGCCGGCTGTATCCCAAGCCGGTCCAGACCCCCCATCCCCCGATCCGGGTGGGCGGGGAAAGCGACGGCGCCCTGCGCCGGGCGGCCCGCTTCGGCCAGGGCTGGTTCACGTTCAACCGAACGCCGGAGGAGTTCCCAGACGTGTTGGCCAAGCTCGACAGCCACCTGGCCGACGTCGGCCGGTCGCGCGCCGACGCCGACTTCGCGGTATCGACCTGCCCCTACTTCAACCCTCTCACCCCGCCGTCCATCGAGGCCTACCATTCCGCCGGCGTCGATCGGCTGATCGCCGTGTGCTTCGCCTTCAGCCGCGATGACCTGTTGGCCACCCTCGATCGCCTGGTGGTCGAGGTCCTCGAGCCGGCCCGCGCCCTATTGTGAGATGCAGGGCTAGCCAGCACACCTGGGTGCGGTGGCGGGCAGTCACCGAATGTGAAGGCCGCCCACTGACGACGCGTTGGGTTGCTGCGGACCGGCTAGGCCGTCGGGCGCAGCTTCGGGTACACGTTTTCGGTCCCCTTTATGGTCTGGGCAGACGTGGGTTCGACGGTGAGCGTGCCGGTCACCTTCACCGGCCGCAGGATGGGGGTGGCTCCCATGCTCTCGGTGCCGTTGCCGACCATCCGGTAGGTGTCGGTGGTGGCGGCGCTGCGGACCAGGGTGAACCTCCAGTTGATCCCGGCCAGTGGGCTCGACACGCTGGCCGAGCCCGAGCCGCCCGCGGTCGCGAACTTGATCGTGCCGGTCTCCTTGCAGGTGGCTACGATCGGGTTGGTGGCGGGGGTGATGGCGCAGCTGGTCGAGCGGAACTGCAGCCCGGTCGTCGTGGCCGCGGGCAGGGCAATCGCGGTGAAGTGGATGATGTACTGGGGCAGGGCCGTTGGGTTCGGCGCCGCGCCGGCCGCGGCTGGCAGGCCAAGGGCCAGCGCCGAACCGGCGGTGAGAGCCAGAGCGGTCAAGAGCGAGCGTCGGATGGCAATCATGAGTGTCCTTCCAGGATGGTGGATCGGTTCTCTATAGACGTCCGAGACCCATGGTGGGTTGCCTGCACCCCCACAGCCACGGCTGAAGGACCACCAAACTCGCTGAGTCGCCGACATCTCGGCTTACTGAGCTAGGGAATGGTACGAGCCGGCCGAGATCATTGACACCCCGGAGAGCACCTCTTCTGGTGTAAGCACATTCTCGTAAGACCCGTCGCCCACCTCACCGTACTCGTTGTCGCCCCAGGCCCAGACGTTGCCGGAACTGTCAAGGGCAAGCGAGTGCTCCCCGCCCGCACGGACATCGACGATCCCGGCCAGTCCTGTGACCTCCACCGGAACATCGCTGTCAACCGTCGTTTCGTTGCCGAGCTGACCGTCCGAGTTGTCACCCCATGACCAAACATCGCCCGACCGATCGATGGCCAGCTCATGACCGTCGGTGTTGAGGTTTCCGCCCATGTCGATGATTTTGAAGAAAGTGGATCCCTGATCGACGGGAGTCGGCGACGATATCTGTGACGCCGTGCTCCCGCATCCGCACTGGCCGTACTGGTTGTTGCCCCACGACCAGGCAGAGCCGTCCACGAGGATGCTGCCTGCGTTCATGCCCGTCGTGATGAGAACCCCATGGGCGGTACCGTTCGTCAGCGCCG
>PMHH01000184.1 GCA_003156595.1 Acidimicrobiaceae bacterium | reverse complement strand
CTGTCCGGCTGTAGGCCAGCCGCGTGAGGTCGATTGGCGTGACGATCACGTCGTGCTGATGGCGGTGAAGAGCCAACAGACCCTCGCCGCGCTTACCGACCTGGCCGCAGTAGTCCCGCCGGAGACGCCGATCGTGTGCCTGCAAAACGGTATTGCCAACGAACCGGCCGCCCTGCGCCTCTTTAGCCATGTGTACGGGGTCTGGGTGGCCTGCCCGGCCAGCCACCTCGAGCCGGGAGTGGTCCAAGCCTGGTCCGCACCCGTGACCGGTCTCTTGGACATCGGCCGGTATCCGGGGGGAACCGATGAGACGTGTGTGGCCGTCGCCGCCGACTTTCGAGCGGCCACCTTCAGCTCCAATCCCGTCGAAGACGTGCGCCGCTGGAAGTACCGCAAACTGCTCAACAACCTGGCGAACGCCATAGAGGCGATCTGCGGTCCCCACCAACGGCGGGGCCGGCTCTGGGATGTCGTGCTGGCGGAGGGCGAAGCAGCCCTGGCCGCCGCCGGGTGCGAGACCGCTACCGCAGACGAGAACAAGAAGCGGCGAGGGGACCTGCTACAACTCGGCGAGATCGCCGGCCAGACCCATCCTGGCTCGTCGTCCTGGCAAAGCGTGCATCGTGGCGTTGGCGACATCGAGACCGACTACCTCAACGGTGAGATCGTCCTGCTCGGCCGGATCCACGGCTTGCCCACCCCCGCCAACGAGTTGCTGCAGCGGTTGGCCAGGGATCTCATCGACCACCGCCAGGCCCCCGGCGAGCTGTCCTCAGACGCCGTCCTGGAGCTGCTCGAGGTCACGGAGGGCTCACAAGCAGCGGGCCCCTAGGGCTGAGGGAAGATGAGGGGGAACCGATCAGCCCGGGCCTGGTCGCCATCCAGAACGACGACCCCGGACCGGGCCAGGAAGTCCAGATCGAACCTGGGTGTCGGTGGACATCGGGCTGAGCCCAGGCTATTCGGTGGTCCTCCGCCGGAAAAGGTATGCGGCCAAGGGCGCGAACACGGCGAGGATCCCCACCGACCAGGCCAGGGAGGCCAGCACCGGATGCTGCATGGGCCAGACGTGGATCGCGGCAGAGGGATTGGGGTTGCCAAAGAGGTCACGGACCGCCGCGGTCACCGCGCTCACCGGGTTCCAGTCGGCGACGTCACGCAACCACGCCGGCATCCCCCGGGTGGGCACCAAAGCGTTCGACACGAAGGCCAACGGGAAGAGGACGATCAAACCGAGCGAGGCGCCGCTCTCGGGCCCCTTGGCCACGATGCCCAGGCAGGCGCACGCCCATGACAGGGCGTAGGTGAAGAAGAGGACCACCGCAAAGGCCCCGATGATCGAGGGTGCGCTGGCATGGGGTCGCCAGCCAATGGCCAACCCGCTCACCATGACAAAGAGGACGCACACCGCGGCCGAGAGCAGATCCGCCAGAGTTCGTCCCACGAGCACCGAGGCGCGCCACATGGGTAGGGTCCGAAACCGGTCGATCACCCCGGTGGTGAGATCGGTACTGAGGCCGACCGCGGTGCCCATCGATGACGTCGTCAGGTTTAACGCCAGCAGCCCGGCCACGGCGAATTCCTTGTAGGAACCGCCGGCGATCGGGACGCCCGACCCGAGGACGTAGATAAACAACATCGTAAAGAGGATCGGCTGGACGGTGACGTCGGAAAGCTGCATCGGCTCGCGCAGGATATGCACCAGGTTGCGGCGCGTCAGCACCACGACGTCGTGAAGCCGCGAGCCCAACCCACTCCGCCCCTGCCAGGCGGCGGGGCCGGCCGGGGTAGTCGGTATGGTCGCCACGGCGGTCATCGGATCGCTCCTTCCAACGCCACGCCAGCGACGTCTGCGACCTCACCGTGGGCTGTCTCGTCCGCGCCCCGCCCGGTCAGGGCAAAGAACACGTCGTCGAGCGACGGTTGGTGCACCTCGACGTCATCGACCAAGACGCCGGCTTCGTCGAGAGCCCGGACCACCGTCGTGGCCAAGCCCGATGCGCTTCGGACCGGGGCGCGCAGCCGGCGCCCGTCGTGGCTGGTGTGGACCGGCCCCGCCACGAAACGGGACAGGGCGTCGACCGCCTCCGCCTGCGGGGTAGTGAGGGTCACCTCGAGCGTGGCCCCGCCGGTCGCCGCCTTGAGCTCTTGTGAGCTGCCCTCGGCGATGACGCGACCGTGGTCGATGACGACGATCCGGTCGGCCAGGTAGTCCGCCTCGTCGAGATACTGCGTGGTGAGCAGCAGGGTGAGACCGTCGGAAACCAGATCCCGGATCAGGCCCCACACATTGACCCGACTGGTGGGATCGAGACCGGTAGTGGGCTCGTCGAGGAACAGCACCGGCGGACGGGTGGTCAGCCCGGCCGCCAGGTCCAACCGACGGCGCATGCCGCCCGAGTAAGTCTTGAGCACCCGGTTGGCGGCGTCGGCCAGGTCGAAGCGCTCGAGCAACTCGGCCGCCCGCGCCTTCGCCTGTGACCGTCGCAGCCCGCTGAGCTCTCCCACCATGACGAGGTTCTGTCGTCCGGTCAGCAGCTCGTCGAGGGTGGCGTCCTGGGCGGTGACGCCGATGTGCTTCCGCACCTCGGCGGCCTGGGCGGTGACATCGAAACCGGCCACCTGGGCGTGGCCTTCGTCGGGGAGCGCCAGCGTGGTGAGGATGCGGACGGCCGTAGTCTTGCCCGCACCATTGGGCCCGAGGACCCCGAGGATCGATCCAGCCGGCACCTCCAGGTCGATGCCGGCCAAGGCCACGACTGGCCCGTAGCGCTTGGTCAGCCCGCGGGCCTCGATCATCGGAGTTTCGGCCATATGCGTCCTTCATTCGGGGGGGTAGCGTTCGCGGGCTCCGCCTGCTTACTTGCCGTATGGTAAGTGAAATCTGACCGGTCGTCAAGTAGAATGAAGGCATGGTTCGGGAACGAGTGGAGGAAGCGAAGGGCACTCGGGAGCGGATCCTGGATGTCGCCTTGGACCTGTTCGTCGAGAAGGGATTCGACAAGACCTCCCTGCGAGAGATCGCCGCGCAGCTGGGCTTCTCGAAGGCCGCCCTGTACTACCACTTCGCGTCCAAAGACGACATCCTCCTGGCCCTGCACCATCGTCTCCATCAGCTGATGTTCGTGGACGACGGGTGGCCGCTGGGCGGCCAACGGATCACCGTGGGTTTGTGGGTAACCATGCTTGACGGGTTCATCGACAAGATCCCCGCCAATCGCCAGCTCATCGCCCTGCACGAACGCAACCGGGCGGCCTTCGAGGCCCTTCACGACAAGGAACACGAACGGGTGCACGGCGATCTCGACGAGCAGCTTCTCGCCGCGCTCGAGGACCCTTCGATCCCGGACCGCCAGCGGGTCCGCATGGCGGTGGCCTTCGCCGGGATCATGGGCGGCCTGCTCTTCTCGGGGGACAGCCTCGGCGGCATGTCCAACGAAGAGATGGTCGACGAGCTCAAGCGCGCCGTGCACGCTGTCCTCGAAGTCTGACCAGACCGATCAGCCGAGGAATCGTTGGAGGCGGGGCAGGAACGTCGCCGCGTCCTGGAACAGGAAAGCGTGGCCGGCGTCCGCGTAGAGAGCCAGCTGGGCGCCCGGGATGGCGGCGACCAGCTGGCGGTCGTTGGCCAAGGGATCCAGGGCATCCACGGTGCCGTCGGCTACCAGGGTGGGGACCCGGACACCGGTCAGGCGGGGACCGGCCGGGTCGGTCCCGGCAAACCACCCTGCGATCGCCGCTTCCTGGGACTTCATCACCGCCGGCGGCACGGTGAAGAAACCCGGATACTGGAGGATGCCGGTCAGGTAGGCCTGCTCCGCGGCGCTCTGGTTGGCGGGAAACAGCACGTTCAACACCGCTAACGCGTTCGGACTGAGCAGGGCGGCCGCCGCCGCGGTGGGCACTGGCACAGCCTTGCCGGTTCCGGGTTGGGAGGCCGCCAGCACCAACCGGGCGACCTGAGCCGGATGGAGCACGGCGAGCGCTTGGGCGATCATTCCGCCCATCGACCATCCGAGCACGTCGGGGCGACCCAATCCCAGGGCGGATATGAGAGCGCTGGTCTGGTCGGCCATGGCCGAGATGCTGAGTGGAGGCGGCAGGGCGGCGGTCTTCCCGATCCCCGCGTTGTTGAACACCACGACCCGGTAGTCAGCGGCCAAGGCATTCAGGAACGATGGAGCCCAAGCGTCGAACGTTCCGCCGAAACCCATGATGAGAACGAGCGGCGTCCCGTGGCCCACCTCGCGGTAGGTGACCGCGCCGTACGCGGTGTGGGCTACCCGTACGGGCGCGGCCACCACGCCGGTAGACGACGTCGCCGGGATGGTGGTCGTAGTCGTCGTAGTCGTCGTAGTCGAGGTGGTCGAGGTGGTCGAGGTGGTCGCCGGGACGCTGGTCGGGCTCGCCGCCTTCTTGCTGGCCGGCGATGACCCGCAGCCCACGAGCGTGGCCGCGGCCAACGCCACCAACCCGCCGGCGATCGACCACTGCCAAACCCGATTCCCTACGACCACCCTGCCACCTCCTCGCCGGCCCTGGAATGAGGATAGGGGCGCCCACGGCTACAGTCCGTTCATGCGCCATGCCCAAGACCGGTACCGCCTGATGGCGGGGGCTTCGTAGCATAGCCCGCACTCCCCGGCACCTCTCCGCTCGCGCCCGCCGTCGCAGACGGCGGACACTGACCGTGATGGCCTTGGTGGTCGCCCTAGTCGTCGCGGCGGCGATCCTCGCGGTGGATCGACACTCGACCGGATCCGCAAAAGCGGTGAAGACAACCCGCGGCTCGTCGACAACCACCATCCCGCCGCCGTCTACGACCACCACCACCATGCCGGTGACCACCACGACTGCGGTTGGGGACGCCACGGGCGTGCTGTCCAGCCCGGCGGTCGATCAGTACCTGTCGGGTCGCCAAGGCGACATCACCGCCGCGGTGTACGACCTGACGACCGGCACCAGCTCGGTCTGGCGCCCAGGAGTTGCGGAGTACACGGCCAGCATCGTGAAGGTCGACATACTGGCCACCCTGTTGTACCAGCAGCAACAGGCTGGCAGCTCCATCTCCTCCAACGAAGCCGCGCTCGCCACCACCATGATCGAACAGAGCGACGACAACGCCGCCACTGACCTCTGGGACGACATAAGCCAGCAGAGCGGCCTGGCCGCCTTCAACAGCCTGCTCTCCCTCGACAGCACGGTGCCCGGCACCGACGGGCATTGGGGCGGCACCATGACTACCGCCTCCGATCAGGTCAGCCTGCTGCGCGCCATCGTGCAGCCCAGCCCGGTCCTCGACCCAGCGTCGCGCCAATACGAGCTGAGCCTGATGGAGAACGTCGAGCCGAGCGAGCAGTGGGGAATCACCAGTGGCGTCGCGCCGGGGGTCACTGTCGCAGTCAAGAACGGCTGGCTCCCGCTGGAAAGCGATGGCGACTGGCAGATCAACAGCATCGGCTGGGTCGACGGCGACGGCCGCAATTACCTCGTCGCCGTGTTGACCAAAAACAACGCCACCGAGGGCTACGGCATTGCGACCATCGAAGGGCTGGCGTCCTTGATCTGGACCGGCCTGGGCACCTGACGCCTGGCGCCCATTGAGCCCGGGCCAGAGAAGCGCCACACTCGATGCGTGCCCAACCCGGAGTCGCCGCATGCCGAACTGCTCGCCCGTCACCGGCGGGTCATGCCCGATTGGCTGACGCTCCTCTACGACGAACCCATCGAGCTGGTCTCCGGTTCCGGGCGGCACGTAACCGACGGAGAGGGCCGGACCTATCTCGACTTCTTCGGCGGCATCCTCACCAGCATGACCGGGCACGCGGTCCCCGAAGTGGTGGACGCCATCCGGACCCAGGCCAGCCGGATGCTGCACACGTCAACCCTCTACCTGGTTCGACCCATGGTAGAGCTGGCCGAGCGCATCTCGGCGGTCTCGGGTATCCCGGACGCCAAGGTGTTCTTTGTCAACTCGGGCAGCGAGGCCAACGACACGGCCCTGCAGTTGTGTTGCACGGCGCGGCGTTCCAATCAGGTCTTGGCCCTACGCAACAGCTACCACGGGCGATCCTTTGCGAGCATGGCTACCACCGGGCTGCGGACCTGGTCATCATCGAGCCTCACGCCGGTCAACGTCAGCTACGTGCACGGCGGCTACCGGTACCGCAGCCCCTTCGGGGACCGGCCCGATGCGGAGTTCATCGCCGCCTGCACGGCGGATCTGCGAGACGTGATCAACACCAGCACCTCCGGCGATGTGGCGTGCCTGATCGCAGAACCAATCCAGGGCGTCGCGGGCTTCGTCGTGCCCCCGGACGGCTTCTTCGCCGCCTTCCAGGAAATCCTCGACCAGCACGGGATCCTCTTCATCTCCGACGAGGTCCAGACCGGGTGGGGGCGGACCGGTCAGCACTTCTGGGGCTACCAGGCGCACGGCATCACTCCGGACCTCCTGACCTTCGCCAAGGGTTTGGGAAATGGGCTCGCTATTGGCGGCGTCGCCGGCCGCGCCGAAGTGGTTGACGCGGTGCACGCCAACTCCATCTCGACGTTTGGGGGCAACCCACTGGCGACGGCCGGCGCCTTGGCCAACCTCGAGTACCTGCTCTCCCACGACCTGCAGGCCAACGCACTGGCGCGCGGGGCCCAACTCCTGGATCACCTGGCTCCTCTGGTTGGCAAGGTGGCGCTGGTAGGCGACGTCCGCGGCAAGGGGCTGATGGTCGGCGTCGAACTGGTGCAGCCAGGCAGTACCGCTCCCAACCCGGCTGCCGCCAGCGCCGCCCTGGAAGGCTGCCGGCGGCGAGGCGTCCTGGTGGGCAAGGGCGGAGTCCACGGCAATGTGCTGCGCATCGCCCCGGCGCTGTCGGTCACCGCAGCTGAAGTCGATGAGGCCGCCGAGGCCCTGGTCGACGCCCTCGCCGAGGTGGACGCGGGCGGGGTGCACTGACGAGTGTTCGCCCTACCGTTCCGGCGCGGGCGGGCCGTCCTCGCCATCGAGCCACGCGGGGGCGTGTCGCTTCGCCCACGTCCGGCTGATGGTGCCGACGAACATGGACCGCATGGCGTCCCAGTCCATCAGGGCCATCCAGATGTGCCCGATGATCACCAGGCCGATGGCGAGGGCGAGCCAATCGTGCACGAAGGTGGCCCCCGTCCGCCAGGTGAGCGGCCACGGGTGGTACCAGCGCATGATGACCCCGGTCCCGAGCATCACCAGACCGGACCCGGCTATGAAAGCCGCGTTGAGCTTCTGGCCGGCGTTGAACTTCCCGACCCGGATCCCCCCTAGGCTCCGCCGCCGCTCGGGCCCGGCTCGAAGCAGGGCCCGCAGCCAATCACGGTCCTCCTTTGTCCATCGGTTGAAGCGATGCAGATCGGCGCGCAGGGCCTTCCCCCACGATCCGGACAGGGCGATGACAAGAGGAACGGGCAGCGCCAGACCGCAGTAGACGTGGATGTCTTCGACCAGGGCCCGCCTGCCGATCAGGCGGCCGATCGGCTCGAGGTAGAGCGCGGCCCCGGTGAATATCAAGACACCGAAGAGGGTGGCGTTGACCCAGTGGACGACCCGCTCGACCCAGTCGAAGCGCAGGAGCAAGGTTCCCGTCCGCCGGCGATCAGGTCGATCGACCTCAATAGCCATTGCTGTCGCCGATCCACCCTTCGACCGCGTAGTTCCCAACGGTCTCCCAGTAGCCCGGTTCCACCCGGTCGACGACCTGGATGCGCGACATCCACTTGATCGACTTGTAGCCGTACATGGGCGCCACGTACAGCCGCACCGGGCCGCCGTGCTCCTGGGTGACGGGGCCTCCGAGCATCGAATAGGCGACGATGACATCCGGACGGTACGCCTCGGCCAGCGTGAGGCTCTCGGTGTACACCCCATCGAACGACTCGAAGCGGAGGTCCTTGCCGGCCGTTTGTACCCCGGCTTTATCCAGCAGCACCGACAGGGCCACCCCCTGCCAGTGCACGTTGTCGACCCGCCACCCCGTGACGCACTGGAAGGTGCGCACCAAGCGCGTCGCCGGCATCGCCTGAAGGTCGGCCATGGTGTAGACGGTGGGATGGTCGACCAAGCCGTCGACAGTCAGGCGGTAGTTGGTATCGCTCTCGTAGGGGTAGCCATCCGTGACCGTGTAGATGCGGAAGTAGTTGCCCGGAAGCAAGCCGGACAGACCAGTCGGGTCGAGGCGCTGCAGAGGAGCCAAGGCCGCGTCCAGCCCGTCCTGCACTCGGCTCCCGGCCACCACGCCCACCGCACCCAAGCCGAGCATGCCCAGCACCACCCGCCGGCCGATTGGCGAGCCGGATCGGCGCAGACCACCCGGATCTGCCGGTGGTGGAGCGTCGTCGCGGTCAGGTACCATCCCACAGTGTTACGCCCAAAGCGGCCGAAAAGACTGTCACCCAGAGAAGCGTTTCAGCGAATCGTCAGCTCTGGGCGAAAAATCCGGGCCGGACCGCGGGCCACCACCGCTCCGGCGATGGCGGCAAAGACCTGCGCCGCTTCGGAATCCGGATCGGTCGCGCTGAGCGGTCGTCCCTCGTCGCCTCCGGTCCGTAACGCCGGGTCGAGCGGAACCTGCCCCAAGAGCGGCAGACCCAGCTCGTCAGCCAACTCGGTCCCGCCGCCTGCGCCGAAAAGGGTCTGCCGGCCGCCGTCGGGGCCCGTCAACCAGCTCATGTTCTCGATGACGCCTCGCAACGGCAGGTTGATCTTCTTCGCCATGTAGGCGCTGCGCTGCGCGACCCGCCGAGCTGCGGGCTGCGGGGTGGTGACCACATACACCTCGGAAGTCGGCAGGTACTGGGCCATCGAGAGGGCCACGTCGCCCGTGCCGGGCGGCATGTCGACGAGCAGGAACTCCGGGTCACCCCAGTCCACGTCGACCAGAAACTGCTCGAGCGCCTTGTGCAGCATCGGCCCCCGCCAGATGACGGGCTGGTCGTCATCCACGAAGAAGCCCATCGACATGCAACGCACGCCGAAGGCCTCTGGCGGGATCATCTTCTTGTCCTGCACGGTCGGCTCGGTGTCGATCCCGAGCATTCCCGGGATCGAGAAGCCGTACACGTCGGCGTCAAGGATCGCCACGTCATGGCCGGCCCGGGCCAGCGAGACGGCCAGGTTGACCGTCACCGACGATTTGCCCACACCACCCTTGCCGGAACTGATGCCCAGGACCCTGGTCCGACTCTGGGACCCGAACGGGTTGGGCCGGCCGGACTCGTGGCCGAGCGGCTGGGCGGGGCGGGCCGCACCCCCGTTGGAAGCCCAGGCCTCGGGGGCGCGGGAATGGCTGCCATTGCGGGCCATCATCCTGCTCCGCACGGAATCCAACTCCTGCGGCGTCATCACCGTGAGCTCGACGGTCACCTCGCGGACACCAGGCAGTGGGGTCACCGCTTCGGTGACCCGCCGGGTGATCTCGGCGCGCAACGGGCACCCTGCGACCGTGAGCGCCACGGTCACCGTGACCCGGCCGCGCCGGATCTCGACGCCGCGGATCATGTCCAACTCCACGATGCTGACGTGCAGTTCGGGGTCGGTAACCGGCCGCAGGGACTCGATCACTTGGTGCTCGCTCAGCGCCATCCGTGCTCCTTTGGTGGTGCGCGTCCCAACGCGCCCCGGGGGAGGGCAGCGATTTGCACTACGTGGATAGGTAGAATACCCCCCGTGTCGTCTCTAGCCGACCAGCCCGCGTCGCTCGCGCCACCCGCCTCAGCGGCCTCAGGCGCCCACGTCGCGGCCGTGACTCCGCTGGCCGATGATACGGCGGTCGTGCTGGCCGACGAGGCGGCGGTGGTGTTTCCGGTCGGGGGACCATTGACCGACACCCAGTTCTCGGCGGCGGTGGCCGCAGTGACCTCGGCGTTCGGCGACCCGACCCGCCGCCAGATCTATCTCTTTGTCCGCGAGCACACCGACGGGGTCACCGCCTCGGAGGTCGCCGACCGTTTCACGTTGCACTCCAATGTCGCCCGCCATCACCTGGACAAGCTCACCGCCGGCGGTTACCTCGAGGTGCACGTCAGCAGGCTGGCCGGCGGTGGCGCCGGCCGACCCTCGAAGCGGTACCGCAAGTCGGCCCAGGACACCGGCATCGAGTCACCCCGCCGGGGCGACGACCTGCTGGTGATGCTGTTGGGCCAGGCGCTGTCCTTCATCCCCCCCGCCGACGCCGAGCAGATGGCCGAGGCGGTCGGTGAGGACTACGGGCGCCGTCTCGCCGCCCAGATGTCGACGGGCGACGGGCACCGGTCGTTTCGGGTGGCGTTGCACGCCATTGCCGACGCCTTGACGGCACATGGATTCGAGGCCCACGCCGAAGCGCGGGGCGGATCGCTGGCGCTGATCAAGGACGCCTGTCCCTTCTTTGACACCGCCAAGCAGCACCCGGTGATCTGTGCCGTGGACCGTGGGATGGTGCGGGGCATGTTGTCGGGCCTGTACGGCGAGACCGTGACCCCCACCGAGTCGTCACGAGCCCTGGGCGACGACGCCTGCATCAGCCTCGTCTGACTTGACCGAGTCGTCTGCTTGACCTCGGCCCAGTCCTCTGCCGGCGGGCGGTCCTCGGCCGCCTCTGCGTCCGGCTCGTCCGCTGCTTCCGGCCCGTCCGCTGCTTCCGGCTCTGCGTCCGGCTCGTCCGCTGTCGCCGGCCCGTCCTCTGCCACCGGTCTGTCCTCTGCCGCCGGTCCGTCCTCGGCCGCCGGTCCGTCCTCGGCTTCCGGCTCGTCCGCTGCTTTCGCCGGTCGGGCCTACCTGGATCACGCCTCGACCTCCCCCGTGCGGCCCGTCGCGCTCGAGGCCATGTGGCCATGGATCAGCGCCGCGGACCCCGGGCGGGTGCACACCGAGGGCCGCATGGCCCGGGTGGCGCTCGAGGACGCCCGCGAGCGAGTCGCCGCCTTGTTGGGCACCCGTCCCCGCCAGGTGATCTTCACTTCCGGGGGGACCGAGTCCATCAACGCCGCGGTCTACGGTGCCCTACATTCCGGCCGCGGGGTGGCGTTGGCCGCCATCGAGCACAGCGCGGTGCGAGAGGCATCGGCGCGCTACGCCGGCCATGAGGTGACACTGTTGGTCGACGGGGCTGGTCGCATTCTGACGGAGTCCGTCAGGGTCGCACTCGAGGACGCAGACCTGGGCCTCGTTCACTGCCAGTGGGCCAACCATGAGGTGGGCACGATCCAGCCGGTCACCGAGGTGGTGGGCGCGTGCCGTGACCGGGGCGTCATGGTGCACGTCGACGCCGCGGCCGCGGTGGGCCACCTGCCGGTGGCGTTCGACGACCTCGGTGCCGATCTCATGTCGGTGTCCGCCCACAAGCTGGGGGGACCGCGCGGGATGGGCGCCCTGTTGGTTCGGCGGGGCTTGCGCATCGCGCCGTTGCTGATCGGCGGCGCCCAGGAGCGGGCCCGCCGGGCCGGCCTCGAGGACGTCGCCGGCGCCGTGGGCTTCGGAGCGGCCGCGACCGAACTACTGGCCGACGGACGCCTGGAGGCGGAGGCGTCCGTGGCGGCTGCCCAGACCGGCCGCCTCCGGGGGGCTTCCCTGGCCATCCCTGGCGTCGACGCCTACGGGCCCGCTGACCCCGCCGGCCGGCTCCCCCATCTGCTCTGTCTCGGGATCGACGGCGTGGAGGCCGAGGCGGTCCTCATCGGCCTGGATCAGGCCGGCGTGGCCGCCCATTCGGGAAGTGCGTGCTCATCCGAACTGCTCGAGCCGTCGCCGGTGCTGGCCGCCATGGGCGTCAACGCGGAGCGGAGCCTCAGATTGTCCGTCGGCTGGTCGACCACGGACGCGGACGTGGCCGTGGCCGTTCGAGCCCTCCCAGTGGTGGTCGCCCGGCTGCGGGCGCTGGCCGGCGGCTGACTCTGCCCCAGATNNGCCCGCCGGCCTCCGACCGAGCCCGGCCCTTCGCCCGGCCCGCCTCGCCGGCCCCCCGGCCCGCCGCCCGCCTCGCCGGCCCCTCGACAACGGGCGTCCAGGGCGCCGACCGAGCCCGGCCGAGCCCCCTGACCCAGGCCAACCTCGACAGCGGGTGGTCAGCTCCGATTGTGTGATATTGA
The DNA here is from genome assembly GCA_003156595.1 of Acidimicrobiaceae bacterium. Taxonomy (GTDB): domain Bacteria; phylum Actinomycetota; class Acidimicrobiia; order Acidimicrobiales; family Palsa-688; genus PALSA-693. The sequence continues at coordinate 4,000 of PMHH01000184.1, read as the reverse complement.
ACCCACCTATAAGGTGTCAAATATCACAAAAAACGGATCTGGGTGAGACACCCAGCGGAGGTATCGGGTACAGCGAGATCGCCCAGTCCCTGGCAAATTTCACCCGACACGCTCCGCCCATACGGCTGGCGCGCCCAACACGCGAATCGCACCCAAGAGCGCCATCCCGACCGTTGGCGGCGAGCCGGGCACGCCCACCCGACATGAGCATCGGACCCGACAGAGCGCGACTCCCGTCGCGTGTGCAGTCAACGCATCTGAGTGCCTGTATTCCGCGAGGCAGGGCCGGTCGTGCGCAATGAGCCGATGTGGAGACTCCCCTCGGTGTCGGCGGCCGGGGCCGATCCTCGGGCAGCGAGGGCCAGGGGGTTGAGCTCGGGCGGTCCGATCCTTGTCAAGGTGTTGCGGTCGATGTGGCTGAAGAGTTCGTCCCGCCCGGGAATCTGCAACACGCCCTCCTCCTCGTAGGACCAGGCCCCGTCGTCACCGATCGTCACGTGGATCCGGTAACTGAGGGTGCGGAAGGCCTGGTGGAGGAACGGGTTCGACAGGATGCCGTGGACCTCGGTGCCGGCGGTCGCCGTGAGTTCGAAATCCGTGGCGTCGGGCTCGGCCGGGCCCGATGCCAGCAGCACCTGGGCCCGTGGGATACCGAGCGTGAGGGTCACCGCGTTGGCTGCTGGTTCCCACAGCCAGTAGCCCACCTGGTCGTGAAACGTTTCGGCCTCACCCGGCTTGGTGATGTGGGTGTGGTATCTCAGGCCGTAGAAGAGCTGCGGGCCGTTGGTCTGGCGGTCGATCGGCTGCAGCTCATAGTGCTCGACAAACATGTTCGCTTCGGTCCCTTCGACCACGGGGTGCTGGTCGGAGCCCTTGGCCCCCTCCCAAACGCCGGCCATCGGGCGCAGCGGCCCCAGATTCGCCAAGGTGTCCGGGTCGCCGTCAGGTTCGGTATAGATGTCGGGTCCGTACATGGTCACCGGGGCCCACCTCGCTCTGAACGGGACCGGGAGGAGACTATCGGCCCGGCCAGCCTGCAGCACCACCCGCCGCACCCCCCGCCGCACCCCTCACGGCCGACTCGGGCATCTGCACTGTCAGGGTTCGACCGCCGCCTCTTCGACGGTGAGTTCCGCGACCGGGTCGGCTTCGAGACGCTCATCGGGAATGGGCGCACCGCTCCGCACCGAACGACCATAGGTGCCGGCGGCTAGGCGCTCCTCGGCCCGCTCTATTGCCCCCAGGTGCACCTCCAGACTGGCTGCAACCGCGTCGTCAGCGCCCTCGGCCGTGAGCGGCTGGGCCGGGTCGCTCCAGTCCGTTTGCTCATCCGCCGCGGCCCGGTCGTCGCTTCGGTCGGTGCGCAGGCCGGCGAGGAGCGCTTCCACCCGGCGCCGTTCGGTCTCTAGCAAAAGGCGTGCTCGGTCATCGTCCACGGAAGTCTCCCTGATCGGTTCGGTGCCTTATTCTGACCAGAGATCTTGACGCGGGGACGCCGGCCACGAAGAGATGGCGATCCGTGGCGAGTCTCGACTGACGGAAGCGCCGCCGCAGCGAGGTGGTGCGCGGTCCGGAGTAACGAATTACCACAACGCCAGGCCGGTGGCCGGCATTCGATGGCGTTCTCGTAGTAAGTCGTCATTCTCGGTGTCAGATCGTGGCCTTTAGTGCATGATCTGACGCCGAGATTCGCCAAGTCCTACGAGAATCGCGGAGTCCTACGAGAATCACCCGTCAGGTTTGGTGGGCGGGTCCGTTCTCATCGATCCCGCCGTCCCTCCGCAGCCACTCTGACCCCACTCCAGCTCTACTCAGCCGGCGGGCTTCGTTCCCGGCGCCGAAGGCGAGGCGGCTTTGGCCAAAGCCTGCTGCAGTGCCGTCCGCACCCGGGGAGCCAGCTGGGGGTCGGGGCTGTGGGCCAGGTACCAACGCAGTTCCGGGATGGCATCCGAGTAGTCACCCTCGCTCAGCAGGGCGATACCTCGGTAGACGTGGGCCGGTGCGTAGGTAGGCTCGGCCTGCTCTGCTGACAGCAGCATGGTGAGCCCCTGCTGCAGCAGGGCCGGCTGCTGTGTTTGGGCCAGGATCCATCCCTCCCCGGTCAGCGCCTCCGGCTGGCTCGGATAGGCGCTCAGCACCTTCTGGTAATCCTTGAGGGCTGTCACGTCGTCGCCTCGGTCAGCGGCCGACTGGGCCTGCTGGAGCGACTGGGTTGCCGCCTCCGAGCCCAGATCCTGACCCGTGATCTCCTCTCCCGGTAACCGGGTCGCGGACGAGGCGACCACCGACCAGGCGGCGCCGGCGGCGACCACGGCCACGCCCGCGCTGATCAGCGCCCGCTTACGCCAGCCACCCCGTCTGCCACCCCGCCCGGCGTTCCGCCCGAGGCTCCGCCCATCGCCAGAGCTGGGTTCAGAGCTGGCGCCAGAGCCGGCGTCACGCCCGCCGTCCTGCCCATCGTCAAAGCCGGCGTCAAGCCCGGCGCCCTGCCCATCGCCAGAGCCGGCGTCCGGATGGTCGCTCTGCAGGTCGTCGCCGGCAAGCCCCGCCCCCACCCCCGCCCTGGTACGACGCAACTCTGCGGCGGGTACCTCTCCATTGAGCTGTCGCAACACCACCGCGGCGCGGGAGGTATAGGAGTCCCGCAACGTCTCGTAGTCGGCCTCGTCGATGTCACCTGCGTCCCGTTCGGCGTCGAGATCCCGCAAGGATCGCAGGCAGAAGTCGCGTTCTTCCTCCAGGGCAGACCGGAGCCACGGGTCCAGCGCCGGCCCAGCCACCACGCCCGGGTTATCCAGCGCCGGCCCAGCCACCACGCCCGGGTTATCCATCGCCGGCCCAGCCACCACGCCCGGTTTGTCCATCGCTGGCACTAGCCACTGACTGGCCTAGCCATCGCCGGACCCGCCTGAGTCCCCCCCGGACGGATCCTCCCGAAGCGCCCGATCGACCAAGGCGCGGTCCGCCTCGCTCACTGGCGCAACCTGGTGCGGCCGCCAGCGGGCGAACGCCAACATCAGGCCAGCCACGGCCACGACGACGGCCACCACCGGTAGGACCCACACCACCACCCCCACGCCGCTCGCCTCGGGCTTCTCCAGAATGCCCGGTCCGTAGGCGGCGACGATCCCCGACACGATCTGCGACTGATGCTCACCCGCCGCTAGCTCCTCGCCGATCTGGTCGCGGATCTGCACCGAGGCCGGCGCCGACGATTGGGCCGCCGACTCACCCTGGCAGACCGGACAACGGACCAAGCCCGCGATATGCAAAGTCTCCGCTTGCATCGTCGGGTGGCTGCTGCGGTGGGTCCCGACCGCCAGTACCGCGACCGCTACCACCCCCAGCACCACCCAGGGGACCCAGCGCCAGGCCCTCGTCAAGCGGTCCCGGCTGACAACTTGGCGATCAGCGCGTCGAGCTGCCCCGCGACAACGCCCCCGACATACTTGGCTACGACCGTGCCAGCGGGGTCGACCAAGTAGGACTCAGGAAGCCCTCCGACTCCGTAGTCGACCACCGCCTGGCCGTCATTGACCGCGGGCCAGGTGGCTCGCTGCGAGCGCAGATAGGACGCCAAGCTGGAGATGTCGGTCTCGTCGTAGGCGACGGTGATGATCGCCGCGTTCCCACTCGCAGCATGCTCGCTCTCGAAGGCCGCCAGCTGGGGCATCTCCTCCTGGCACGGCACGCACCAACTGGCCGCGAAGTTCACGAGGACCCACTTGCCAGAAAAAGAGGAGAGTGCGACCCGCCCACCCCCTGACAGCGAGGGCCCACTGACTGCCGGGGCGGCCTTACCGATCAGGGGACTTTGGGCGCTGACCTGCCCGGCTGGACCCGAAGTCGCCAGCACAGCCACCAACACGGCCAATGCCGCCGCGGTACTCAACGAGATCCAGAGCACCATCCGGGACCGGCCCGGCCGGCGCCGGCCCAGCGAGGCGGTCTCGTCGGCACGCCCGGCGGCGCCGGCCACGGCGGCCACGGTCACGCCGGC
>PMHH01000039.1 GCA_003156595.1 Acidimicrobiaceae bacterium | reverse complement strand
CGACCATGACGACGCAGTCCGGATCATCCACGCAGCACTCGATTTCGGCATCAACTTCATCGACACCGCCGATGGCTACTCCGCCGGCGAGTCGGAAGTGATCCTCGGCAAGGCACTGACCGGCGGACGGCGCAACAACGTGGTGCTCGCGGTCAAGTTCGGCCTTCCGATGGACCAGGACCCGAACCACCGCGGAGCCGGACGGCGGTGGATCATCGAAGGCGTCGAAGACTCGCTGCGCCGGCTCCAAACCGACTGGATCGACCTCTACCAGGTCCACCGGCACGACCCGGACACCGATCTCGACGAGACGCTCGGCGCCCTGACCGACCTCGTCCGCCAGGGCAAGGTCCGCTACATCGGCTGCTCCAACTACACCGCCAGCTCGATCATCGAGTCACAATGGGCCGCCCAGCGATTCGGCGGCGTTGCCTATATCAGCCTGCAAGCGCAGTACTCACTGATCGCACGAGAGATCGAAGCCGAGATCATCCCGGCCTGCCAGCGCCACGGGCTCGGCATCCTCACCTACTCCCCGCTGGCCAGCGGCATCCTCGCCGGCCGCTACACCCGCGGCCAGCAACCACCCGCCGACTCGAGGATCCAGTACTGGCTGAACTTCCCCAACCCCGTAGCAGCGGACTGGGCGCGCCTGATGCTCACCGACAAGAGCTTCGACATCGCCGAAGAAGTCACCAACGTTGCCCGCGAACTCGGCGCCACACCGGGTGCGGTGGCAATCGGGTGGCTGGCGAGACAGCCGGCCGTCAGCTCGGTGATCCTCGGTCCGCGAACTCTCGACCAACTTTGCGACAACCTCGCCGGGTTCGACATCGAAATCCCGACCGAGCTACGCGAACGCCTCGACACCATCTCCGCCCCGGCCAACCGACCGATCACCGGAATGCTCGCCTAACCACCTCTGATGAACACGCAGGGCGCTCACGAGGAGCGGGACACCGACAACAGACCGTCCGCCGACCGGCTAGTCCGCGTCCTTGCGGGCCGATGGACCCTTGTCGTATTGACCAAACTCTCGACTCGCGGCTGCCGCTACCAGGACCTCCACGACCGCGTCGAGGGCATCTCCCACAAGGTACTGACCGACACCCTGCGCCGGGCCGAACGTGACGGTCTAATTATCCGGAATCTCGACGCCGAGCACATCGAGACGGCCACGTTGTATGAGCTAACTGATCTCGGCCGATCGCTCGATACGCCACTGGCCACCATCGACCGCTGGGTGGAGAGTAACTGGGAGCGGGTGGAGTCGGCTCGCCGTCACTGGGACCACCGGGTCGGCCAGTCCTGACCAGAGAGACGATCGGTTTCGCCCTATGACGCCTTGGTGGTCTTGAGGTGGCATAAGGCGAAACATTCGCGTAGGTAGACGGCGCGCCACGAGAGCAGGTGAGTGGCTGGACGGTCCCGTGGACTGATGCCGATGACATAAGAATCGCGCCGGGGATTGTCGTCGGACGCCTAAAGCTCGACGAGAAGCGGGCCTGGAACAAGGGTCACGGCCTGAAACGAACCTGCGCATCGTCGACGCCGAAGACTAAACGTCGTCCTGCACCCCAACGCCGGGCGGTGCTGCAGCTTCCCAGCCGCTGGCTTTTGGCTGAAGGTCTTGAGAACCTCTCGTCGATCGATCCCGAGTTCATTAGTAGAAGCGGTCCAGTGGAATTTATGTCGCATGACCGGGCGGCCTTCGGGGCCATGAACCCGAAGGTTGTGACTCTGTTGAGTTTCTGGGGACCCCGCGACCTGGGCGGTAACAACGAGTAGGCGGTTGCGTATGCAGCGCCCTATGCACGCTCACCCACCGGCGGGTTTGGTGCTGCGGAAGTCCGAAGTGGCTCGATGGTGGCAACCCCCGGCCACCAAGTACAGGCGATTTACGCGCAGTGCTGCGTATGCACAGGCCGCTGACCAGCATGTTTGGTCGGCGGCTTCTGTGTACGCAAGGAGGCGCGAAACACGCCCGTACTTGGTGGTGGGGGGTTCAGGACCATCACGCACCTTCGGGCTACACACCCGACGAAGTTGCTGGTCATGGCGTCTGCCCTATGCAGCCGCCTAGGCGCTGCACTACTCAAATCTGCCGCTTTCAGCTTGGAGTCCCGAGAAACTCCCTGGGCCCGCCGGATCTTCGGGTTCGAAGCCGGGAGCCGTGACGGGACGACTTCCGAAGATTGACAAGCCGCGGTGGCACGTAGAGGTGTGCGGTCTCCATCCGGCCGGAATCGAGCTGCCGCCTGATGAGACCGTCGCGCTCATGCGCGGGTGTTCAGCATGATCGTCTTCAGTTCTGTGTAGGCCTCGATCGAGGGGCGGCCGCCCTCGCGGCCGAGGCCGGACTGCTTGACACCGCCGAACGGCGCGGCCGGGTCGGACACCACGCCGCGGTTGATGCCGATCATGCCGGCCTCGAGGACGTCAAGGACCGGATCGTCGAGTACATCGCGGTCAAGAAGCTCCGCGTCGAGCGCGGAATCACCGAGGACCGGCGCTCCGGGGCGATCCTTACCCTGATCGGCCCGCCCGGCACCGGCAAGACCTTGCTCGCGCGCGCCATCGCCGGCGAGGCCAACGTGCCGTTCTTCACCATTTCCGGCTCCGACTTTGTCGAGATGTTTGTCGGCGTCGGCGCCAGCCGCGTGCGCGACATGTTCGAGC
>PMHH01000179.1 GCA_003156595.1 Acidimicrobiaceae bacterium | reverse complement strand
CCTGGCCGCCTACCGGACCGGTGTGGCGGTCATGGTGGCGGACCTGCGAACCGATGATCGCTTTGCGGTGTTTGGGCCCAGAGCGGTCGAGATCGGGCTCGTCGCCGTGTTTACCTTCCCGCTGTGCCAAGGTGACAGGCTCCTCGGCGCGCTCGACCTGTACCGGGACTCACCCGGCCTGTTGGACGATGATGATATGGAGGCGGCGCAAACCTTGGCCGACGTGACCGCGGCCTATCTGGTCAACGCCCAAGCTCGGGCCGATCTGCAGGATTCCTCGGACCGCTCCCGGGAAAGCGCGTTGCATGATGCCTTGACCGGGCTCCCTAATCGGGTCCTTCTCCTCGAGCGCCTGGAGCATTCGCTGGCCCGGGGACGGCGGTCCGGGAAGATGGTGGCCGTCCTCTTTGCCGACCTCGACCGGTTTAAGTCGGTCAACGACATGCACGGACACCTGATCGGCGACGAGCTGCTCATCGCCGTAGCGGCGCGACTCACCGGGCTACTACGCCCGGGCGACACCCTGGCCCGCCTGTCCGGTGACGAGTTCGTCATCCTCTGCGAGGATCTCGAAGAGGAAAACCAAGTCCAGGTGATCGCCAGGCGTGTCGTCACGGCTCTGTCCGAGCCCTTCGAGCTCACGGGCGTCGAGGTGGAGATATCGGCCAGCGTCGGCATCGCCTACACCGGCCCGGGCGAACACGTCCCTGAGCAGCTGCTCCAAGACGCCGATATTGCCATGTACCAGGCCAAACGGAAAGGTGGCCACGACCACCAGGTCATCGACCTGCGCGAGCAACAACTGGCAGAGCGCCGCACCGGCCTCCAAAGCGATTTGCGTGGCGCGTTGGGGCGAGGGGAGATCCGAGTCGAATATCAGCCGATCGTCCACACCGAGGACGGCCGGATTATCGGCGTGGAAGCTCTCGTGCGCTGGGACCACCCCGTCCGGGGCCCGATCCCACCGCTGTTGCTGGTCCCACTCGCCGAGCAATGCGGGCTCATAGGAGAAATCGGGCGGTGGGTATTGGGACAGGCCTGCGCCGACCGACACCGCTGGGTCCGCGAAACGGGCCACGACGATATCGGGATCGCGGTCAACGTGTCTGCGCACCAACTCATGGGACCCGACTTCGTGACGATGGTGACAGACGTACTGGCGAGTACCGGCACGAGCCCGGAGCTTCTCACGCTCGAGATCACCGAGAGTGTTTTCATCCAAGACGCCGATCGAGCGCTCATCGTGCTAAATGACCTGAAACGCCTCGGGGTCTTGCTGGCTCTCGACGACTTCGGCACCGGGTATTCATCGCTCAGCTACCTCCAAAGGTTCCCGGTCGACGTCGTCAAGATCGACCAAGGATTCATCGCCGACCTGGCCCGAGACCGGACGAGTAGCGCCATCGTGTCTGCGGTCATCGCGCTCGCTCACGAACTCGGTATGAAGGTCGTCACCGAAGGCGTAGAGACAGCCAAACAGCACGCCCAAGTAGCCGCGCTAGGCAGCGAATCCTGCCAGGGTTTCTACTTTGCCCGACCCATGTCTGCTGACAACGTCGGCATCTTGACGACTCCGACTACGAGCCGCGTCAACCCGCGCCTTCCGGTACCGGTGTAGCAGGAGGTCGATGCCTCTCCTGTCACTGGGCTCCTTCTAACGAACGAATCAGCGTCAGCCCAGCTCGGACAACGCCGCGGCGAGCGGTTCCAGGACGGCGGGAGTGTGCGGTGGCCGGATGTGCACGATGCCCAAGTCGGCACCGGCGTCGCCCAGGGCGGCCGCGGCAGCCGCCGCCGCAGATGGATCTCCGTCGAACATGACGTGGCTGGACAGGAGGATCTCCCCGGGGTCGCGGCCGATGTCGTGGCAATGCGCGTGGAGGACCTCGCGCTTGCGGGCGAACTCTTCGGGCGTTCCGCCGACGAAGTTCCAATGCTGGGCGAAGCGGGCAGCAGTGCGCAGGGTGCGCCGCTCCCCGCTGCCACCGATGCAGATCGGGGGATGGGGTCGCTGCACGCCTTTGGGCTCGTTGCGAGCATCGACCAGGTGGTAGTACTCGCCCTTGAAGGTCGTCGTCTCCTGGCTGAGTAGGCCGACGAGGACCTCGCAGGCCTCCTCGAAGCGGTCGCTCCGCTGGCGGGGCGTGCCGAGCTCGATGCCGTATGCGCCCGACTCCTGCTCGTTCCACCCGGCACCGATGCCGAGCTCGAGACGGCCGCCGGAAATGATGTCGAGCGTCGACGCCATGTTGGCGAGGACAGCCGGATGGCGGTAGTGGATGCCGGTGACGAGGGTGCCGAGCCGGAGTCGGCGCGTGGCCTGCGCCAAGGCGATCAGGGTCGTCCAGCCCTCCAGGCAGGGGCCGGTGCTATCGGAAAAAATGGGGTAGAAGTGGTCGAAGGTCCATCCGGACTCGAAGACTTCGATGTCGTCAGCCGCTTGCCAAACGGCCAGCATGTCGGCCCAGGTGGTGTGCTGGGGGGCGGTCTTGAAAGCGAAGCGCATCCCCGAACTTTACCGGGCTGCTCAGATCTCAGCGCAGACCCTCTCAGCCGAGGGTGCGGGCCATCACGACTCGTGCTCCGAAGGCCGCCAGGTCAGCCTCCTGCGCCACCACTTCTGCCAGCTCGAAATCGAGCGCGTCGGGCAACTCACGGAATCCGATCCGGCGGTACCAGGGGGCATTGAAGGGCACTTCAACGAAGGTGGTCAAGGTGATGAGGCGATTGCCATGACGAGAGGCCCATTGGCAGCTCGCTTCGACCAGCGATGCCCCGATGCCGAGGCGACCGTACTCGGACAGCACCGACAGCTGACCGATGTGGGCGTGACCGTCGACCAGCTCCAGGCGCGAGAAGCCAATGGATGGGCGTCCAGCCACCAAGACGGCTACGGTCCGGGCCCTCTCGGCTGCGATAGCTTCCGGGTGGGAAGGGGGCAGTGGCCACATTCCGAACGGTCGAAGCAGTCGATCTGAGGCCGTTTCGATACCTGCCACCAGATCCTCCTCGCCCGCCTCCATGGGCCGAACGGCCGGGTCGAACCGCGGCGGCTCGTTTATGTGGGCGATGGCAGCTAGATCGGTTTCGTCTGTCCGCCTGGGTGGATAGCCGCGGTGCTTGAGCCGCTGCGCCTCGGCGCTGAGGCACACCACCCGCTGGCCCGCCACGGCGCGCTGCACCCAGCCCCACGCCGGAAAGATTTCGAGGTCGCCTTCGTGGTCGACTTGGACGGCGTGGCCATCAGCGCGGTAAACGAGCCCGTTGAGATCGACCCGCTGGCCGCCGCGTGACTGCAACACCATCCTGTCTGGCGGCTCTTCGAGCACGGCATCGAAGCCGCGGTCAATAAAACGGGAAGCGGCGGCGACCATCCCGTCCCTGGGTACAAAGAGATCGACATCGTGGTGGCTCCGGCTGACCCGCCCAGCCAGGACATCGACCCCCCAGCCACCACCCAGGCGTACGTCGCAGTCCTTCAGGCGCTCCAATGCCTCGAGTAGCGGAACGAATCCACCACAATCAGCTGACTCGCTCACCCAGCAAATGTACCGAGTGAGGCTGGGTGCACGGCTGGAGGGGTGTTTGCAGTGTGGGCGAGGAGCTGGGCCGGCGCTTCCGCGGAAACAATATCGGGAGGCGCTTCCGCGGAATCGTGGGGTTGGCTGGCGCAGCTGAGGCCCGGCCCGGGCATCAGCTTCCCCGGCAGCGGCTCGCTTCCGCTGCGGAACAGTTTCCTGAGACGCGCGGCCAAATCTCTGACTAACATCAGAGAAGTGAGCAGTGACCCTCAGATCGATACGGTGCGTGGCTTCAATCGGGCAGTCACACAACGAGTGGGCGCGCTCGACGACCACTACCTGGCGCGGGACCGGCCGCTCGGTGAGGCCCGAGTTCTTTGGGAGATCGGTACGAAGGGCTGCGACGTCCGCGTCATCCGGTCGCGGCTGGCCCTGGATTCGGGGTACCTCAGCCGAATTCTGCGGTCCCTGGAGGCCGCCGGCTTGATCACCATGAGCACGAGCGAGCAAGACAAGCGCGTCCGAACGGCCCGGCTCACCAAGACGGGTAGGGCCGAACGGGCGGAACTTGACCGGCGCAGCGACGCCTTGGCGCGGTCGATGCTCGACCCTCTCACCGTGGCGCAGCGCGAACGCCTGGTGTCCGCCATGAGCCAGGTCCAGAAGCTCTTGACTGTGTCCCTGATCGAGATCCAGGTCGTTGACCCGGTCGACCCCATAGCGCAGCATTGTCTGCGCCAGTACTTCGCCGAGCTCGACCGGCGGTTCGACGCTGGGTTCGATCTGGCCAACAGCCTCCCCGCCCCTCCAGACGAGATGCGGCCCCCAGCCGGCATCTTCCTGGTCGCGTCTCTGTCGCAGGATCCCATCGGGTGCGGCGCCTTGAAATTCCACGGCGACGAACCAACCGAACTGAAGCGAATGTGGGTGGCACCGACCGCTCGGGGGCTGGGAGTCGGTCGTCGCCTACTCCGAGAACTCGAGAATCGGGCGTTCGAAGGCGGCAGCCGCGCCATCCGACTCGAGACCAACCGGGCGCTCACCGAGGCGGTCGCGATGTACCGCTCCGCAGGCTATAGGGAAGTCGATGCGTTCAACGACGAGCCGTACGGCGACCACTGGTTCGAGAAGCAGCTCGGCGACGGCGTGGGTGACGTCCTTACGGAAAGCGATACTCGCTACGTCGCTCGGGGTCCACTGGGCTCATGATCCCGACGGCGTTGCTGTCGGGGTCCTCGACGACCGCGTACCGGGCACCCCAGAACGCGTCGTAGGGCGGCTGCTGGCCCCGGTACCCGGCGCCGGTCAAGTCCGCGTAGATCTCATCCACGCGCTCCCGCCGGTCGACTTTGAACCCGAGCACTCCCATTCCGTCCGACCAGCCCTGGTTCCAGTGGCAAGCGAACTCCTGCTGTCAAAATCGACGTCCATGGCGCCGGGCTGTACAACGCCTAGGCGCCCTGGTAAGTGCCGAAGGTCCAGACGTTCCCATCGGGATCGCGTACGGCGAATCCCCGCGAGCCGTAGTCCTCGTCCTTGAGGCCTTGCAACACCTCGGCGCCACAAGCTCGGGCCCGCTCGAAGAGGCCGTCTGGATCGTCGCAGACGACGTAGACGGACACCGGGCCGGTTGGAAGTCGATCGTGGACGTCGTCGTCTGACGCTCGTTTGTCACCGAGCATCAGGCCACCGCCGAGAGGCCACCGCAACTCGGCGTGGTGCACGACGCCGGCGTCCTCGACCATCAGGCTCTCCTCGAACCCGAAGGCATCGGTCAGGAACTTGATCAGGCCCTTGGCATCCTGGCTTCGCAGCGAAGGCCAGACCATCGGGAGGTTGGTTTCGGTCATACCCTCAGCTTGTATCGAGTTCGACCGTCTCGTCTTGTACGAATGGGAGCTCCTCGGCCATCCACGTCGTGGGGCTGCATCCGGCGATCTCGTGCCACTCCCGGTTCATATGGGCTTGGTCGTAGTAGCCCGATACGGCGGCCACGGTCGCTAGCGCGGGCCGCTCCGGGCAGGCGACGAGATGCCGGGAGCGGTCGAAGCGCAGTACGCGGGCAGCCACCTTGGGGGCCAGACCCAGTTCGCGCCGGAATAGCTCCCCCAGGTGTCGGCGGCTGTAGCCCGTCTCGGCGGCCAGCGCCGACACCTCGATGGCGCCACCGCTAGAGACGAGCTGTTTCCAGGCCCACTCGACCTCGCGGGGAGGACTGAGTCCCGCTTGTAGCTGCCGGACCAGTACCTCGTCCAACACCGCGAAGCGTTCCCGCCAGCCCCCGGCATTGACCAGTCTGTCGACCAGCCTCGCCGCGCTGGGCCCGAGGAGATCTTCGAGATCCACCACGGCGTCAGCCAGCTCTCCGGCGGGAACGCCCAGCAGGGCTCTTGCGCCCAACGGGGTGAGCTCGAGGGAGATGCCGTACTGATACCCGTCATGGCGGATGTACGCCGGGCTGGCGTGCAGGCCGCCGACGAAGGCCTGGAACCTTCCGGGCGCCTGATTGCCGTGTGGCATACGGGCGATGTCGACCGGGTCGTCGAGGCTGACGATGAACGTCAGCTGTCCGGACGGCAGACCTCGGTGGATAGCCGGCGGCCCGACGGTTCGATAACCCCTATAGCGTCGGATTGCCGATCGCAACGGCAGAGCCGGTGTCGCTCCGACTGCTTCGACGTCGGGCTCGTCCCCGGCACCAGGGTTCGTCGACACCCGGATCGACCCGTCCACGCCGGCCCACTTTAGACGAGGCGACGTGGAGACCGGCTAGTCGGCGCCTACTACTGAGCCAATAGAGATGGGCTGCGCTACTGTGCCGTTACTCAAAGTTGGGGGTGTCCGATGCGGGCTTGGTTGCGGGAGCGGGCCTGGTCGGGTTTGGCGCCCGCGAGGTTGGCGGCGGCGGTGTTGGTGGCTGGTTTGCTGGCAAGGCAGCGGTGACGCCGGATGGGGGCGGGTATTGGTTGGTCGCCCGCGACGGCGGGGTCTTTAGCTTTGGTGACGCCCGGTTTTATGGTTCGACGGGCGGCATTCACCTCAATCAGCCGGTGGTGGGTATGGCGGTTGATCGGGCGGACGGCGCCGATGCGGTGTACGAGTCGGACTTCAGCCTCGCCCAGCCGAGCTTCGCTAGCCAATGCGCGCAAGCGCAAGATGCGGGCGCCAACGTGATCTTTCTAACGGGGAACGCCGACAGCCTGGAACGCCTCGCCGGGGATTGCTCCACCGGGCATTACTACCCGCTCTACGCCGCTTCCGGCTTTGCGGCCGGCCCATCGATGCAGGGCGATGACCAACTGGACGGGATGATCGCGACGGAGGCCACCTTTCCCTGGATGGACAGTTTTACCACGGCCCAAGCTGCCTACCAGAAGGCGATCGCAACATACGCCCCGGGTCTGGTCAGCTCTCCGGCGACTGCGGCGGCTTGGACGGCGGGGATGCTGGCCGTGGCCGGGTCGCAAGACCTGGGCCCTATCCCAACCTCGACTCAGTTTCTCCAGGGACTGTGGACGATCAAGAATGACGACCTCGGCGGCTTAGCGCCGCCGCTGACCTTCAATGCCAACGCACCCGCGTCGATCACATCGTGCTATTTCTCGGTCACCCTGTCAGACGGCCACTTCGTCGATCCCAACCACGGGCAGTTTCAGTGCTGACGAGTCAGGTACCCGCGAGCTCGGCGACGATGGGGGCGATCTGATCCATCACGGCGTCGCCTTGTACCACGAAGTAGCTCGTCCCCCAGCGGTCACGAGCCGCTCTGAGCTGGTCGGCGACAGTGCTGGCTTCACCCACCCAAGCATACGGCGAGGCGTCGAGGTCCTCTGGAGAGATGGAGAAGAGTTGGGCTAGCTGCTGGCGCGTCTCGCCGGCGCCCGGACCGACGGTCGCCGCGAAGACGAGGATGTTGAGCTCCAGGTTGTCGAAGCGGTCACCCGCGGCGTCCCTTACCCACTGGACTTTCTGGTCGAGCTTGTCCGGGACGACTTCCGTAGACGCGGAGGCATCGATGTACCCCTTCGGAAGAGAGGGGTTGATGCCGACGATGTCGGCCTCACGGGCGGCGATCCCGAGGACCTTCGGGCCGCCGCCGCCGATCAGAATCGGGGGGTGGGGTTGCTGGGCCGGCTTGGGCAGGCCATCGAGATCCGAGACGCGGTAATGCTCGCCTTCGAAGCTGAACGACCCGGTCGTCCAAAGACCCTTGTAGATGGCGATGGCCTCGAGCAGGCGGGCGATGCGTACCCCATCCCGGTCCTTGGCGATGCCGGATTGCTCGTAGTCGGTGTTCATCCACCCGGCGCCGATGCCGAACTCGAGTCGCCCGCCCGAGAGCATGTCGATGGTGGCAGCTTCCTTGGCCAGCACCACTGGGTGCTTGTAGTCGTTGTCCCACACCAGGGCGCCTACCCGCAGCGTGGTGGGTGGCGTCCGCGGCGGCCATCAGGGCCGGCACCGGGGCCAGTTGGTCCCCGAAGTGGTCGGGCAGGAAGAAGGAGGAGAAGCCAAGATCTTCTGCTTTGCGGGCTAACTCTGACCACGATGGGCCGTCAGCGGCGCTGGCGACTTGTACTCCGAAACGGAACTGCCGGGGATGGGGCATCCTGGCTCCCTGGGTCGAGCGCTTCCTGTATTGACGCTGGAGTTCGCCCCGGCGGCCGAATAACCGCAGAGTTCTTGGTCTATTCGCCCAGCGGCGGCGGGTAGACCTCGCGGACGTACTCGTCGACCTTGGCCTCCGGCAGCCGCAGGTACACGGCCAGGTAGTAGATGGCGAAGCTAAAGACCAGCAGCACCAGATTGTCAATGCCGATGTGGTACTTGCCGATGCCTATGTGGTTGTTGCCGCCGACCCACAGGTGCTGGAAGCCGTACAGGCC
This sequence comes from Acidimicrobiaceae bacterium, assembly GCA_003156595.1. Taxonomy (GTDB): domain Bacteria; phylum Actinomycetota; class Acidimicrobiia; order Acidimicrobiales; family Palsa-688; genus PALSA-693. The sequence continues at coordinate 33,206 of PMHH01000179.1, read as the reverse complement.
GTCGAACATGGGTCCGTGCCCGAAGCCGCCACAGAACGAGATCACCCCCATCCCGATCAGGTACGGGAAGATCCAGATGGCAGCCGTCCAGTCCACCACCGGTTGGTTGGGATTGAGCTTGAAGACGAAGGACACCGCCATGATGACGAGGCCGACGATCAGGACGAACATCAGGGTGGTGTAGGTCTGCCAACCCGAGTAATAGACGACGAAGTTGGCGAGGGTGAACGCCACGGGGGCCAACACTCGGGCGGACGGGAGGGTGTACACCCGATCAAGCTCCGGCTTCTGCTTGCGGAGGGCCCCCAGGGCGAGCGGGGCACCGCCGTACATCATGACCGAGGCGGAGGTCACCACGTTGACGAGCGACGCCCAGCTCGGGAACGGGAGGAGGAAGAGGAAGCCGATGGCGGCGGTGATGATGATCCCGATCCACGGCACCTTCCGGATCCTGGTGTCCTCGAGCGCGGCTGGTACATAGCCGTTCTTGCTCAGCCCGAAGCTGATCCTTGACGCCGAGGTCAGGTAGATGAGCCCGGTGCCGCCCGGGGACACCACCGCGTCGAAGCGCAGCAGCCAGGCCAGCCATCCGAGGGTAGCGAGCTTGGCCACCGTGTAGAACGGTCCCTGCTTGAGGGCCGCAATGCTGCCGACCTTGGCCCAGGTACCCGCGCTGGCGATCAGCTTGGGATCGAGCGCTCCGATGAAGGCCACCTGGGCCAGGACGTAGATGACGGCCCCGATGACCACGGACCCAATGACGGCCCGAGGCAGGTCGCGCTTGGGGTTACTGCTCTCACCTCCGAGCTGCACCGCCTGCTCGAAACCGAGCAAGGCGAAGATCACCCCGACCGGGAACGTCGCCACGATGGCCTTGAACCCACCCTGGCTGCCCTTGATGAAGAACCCGCCGTCGGCGGAAAAGTTGCCGCTGTGGAAGTGGGTGAGCAGCAGCACGATGACGGCGAAGATCGGGAGCAGCACCTTCCATGTGGTTATGCCGGTGTTGAAGCGGGACAGCCATTGGATACCGAGCAGGTTGACCGCCACGAAGAACACCATCAGGATGGCGCCGATCAGGAGTCCCGAGCCGGTGAGTACACCCTTGTTGGCATTGAAGAAGCCATGCGCCCACGTAACCGACGACAGGTACTGCAGCATGGCCGCCACTTCGATTGGGGCTACCGCGGCGGCCTGGATGTAGGAGAACCACCCGAAGACCGCACCGGCAAAGCTGCCGAAGGCGTAGTGCGGGAAGCGGCTGGTGCCCCCCGAGACGGGGAAGAGCCCTCCGAGCTCGGCGTGCACCAGCGCCAGGACCATGATGATCACCGAGGCGATGACCCAGCCGATGATCGCCGATGGGCCCGCCACCGCCAGTGCCCCCAAGGGCCCGAAGAGCCATCCGGAGCCGATGATCGACCCTTCTGACGCCCACAGGAGGCCCAAGATGCCGACATCCCGACTGAGATGCTCGGCCTCCAGGTTTGGGTCTTGTTCCACCGCTGTTGACATGTGCCCTCCCTGTCCTCAGTGGTCCACCCGGGACGACCGGGCGCCCAGCGGGTGAGAGTAGCAATCGACGCCGCCTCGTGCGTGAATGGTTTGTGAAAGGCCTCGCGGGAACTAGACCTGGTTGGTCACCGACCGGGCGATCTCACCCCAACGACCAAGTGTCGTCGGGTCGGCGGCGATCGACTCGGCAGCCAGGTACATGACCAGCCGGCTGGCGACGCCGGCGTAACGCGCCTCGAGGGCGCCGGCCATTTCGTCCCAGGTGGCAACCACCGCGTACTGCTCCAGCATCTCGTCGGTGATGGTGGCAGCCATGCCGGCGAGGTCGCCGGCCTTGAGCTTCTCGTTGAGGCGGGCCGAGGTCCCTTCGAAGCCCAGGTCGTCGAACTGGAACGCATAATTCTTGGTCGACCCGTAGAAGGCGATCTGGGCCCGGGCCCGTTCCAGCATCGGGGCCCGTTGCTCCGGCGTGTCCCCGGGGATGGCGAACACCGGGACTATCAGGTCGACCTCCGACGCCGGCCTGCCGGCTGCTGCGGCCCCCTCGGCCACCGCCGGCAACAGCCGGTTGCGCAGGTACGGCACCGAGTGAAAGGGATGGACGTGGATGCCATCCGCCTCCGCCCCGGCCATCGCAACCATCCAGGGCGCGACCGCCGACACGTCGACCTTGATGTCGCCGTACGCATGGCGCCGGGGCGCCCAGGCCGCGGGCAACAGCGACAGCTGGTAGTAGGGCCCGTCGTGGTGCAGCGGCTCCTCGCCGCCAAAGGCGCGGAAGCAGGCCTTGACCGCCCGGACGTAATCCCGCATCCGGGGGCCGGGCGGGTCGAACACGGCGCTGTAGCGGCGTTCGATGTGGGCTCGCACCTGGCTGCCGAGGCCGAGCCGGAACCTTCCGCCGGTGTTCTCGGCCAGCTCCCAAGCCAGGCCGGCGGCGATCATCGGGCTGCGGGGGAAGGCGACGGCGATCCCGGTGCAGAACTCCAGCCGCGGGGCGGCGGTCGCCGCCGCCGCGATCGACATCCACGGGGTCTGGGTCGTCTCGGTAAACAGCATCCCCGAGAAGCCGGCCGCCTCCACATCCTGGGCCAACCGGGCCATTGCCGCCCAGGTGGACGAACGGGCCATGAGGTCGAATTGCATGTCTGTACTCAGCTCGCAATGGGGCTGACGAACGCGGCCGCCAGCTCTTCTCGTAGGACCCGGCGGAGCAGCTTGCCGGTCTCGTTGAAGGGCAACTCGGCCCGGACCTGGATCCGCTCGGGCGTCTTGGTCGAGCGCAGGCGAGCACGGACGAAGTTGCGGAGCTCATCCTCACTGGCGTGAGCGCCATCGGCCAGGATGACCGCGGCGACAACCTTCTCGCCCCACTCGGTGTCCGGCACGCCAACTACGGCGGCGGCCAACACTGCGGGATGCTCGACCAGCACGGCCTCGATCTCGCCCGGCGACAGGTTCTCGCCTCCCCGGACGATCACGTCATCCAGGCGACCGTGGACGTAGAGGAAACCGGCTTGATCGAGATGACCGGCGTCGCGGGTATGGAACCAGCCGTCGGCGGCCCCAGCCCCGGCCCCGAGATATTCGCCCGAAACCTGCTCCCCTTGGACCCAGATCTCTCCCCGTTGACCGGTCGGGAGCGGCTCCCCGCCCGGCCCGCGGATCGTGACGGTGACCGTCGGCAGGGGACGGCCCACCGACCCCAGCCGGGCTCGGACGGCCGAATCGCCGCTGGCGAAGGCCTCCCGGTGGTCTTCGGGGCCGAGCAGGGCGATGGTGCTCGAGGTCTCGGTCAGGCCATAGGCGTTGACGAAATCGACCCCGGTCAGCAGCTCCATGGCGCGCCCTATCACCTCCGCCGGCATGGGCCCGCCCCCGTAGGAGACGATCCGCAGCGAGGGCAGCCCGCCGTGGTCGACAACGTCGACGACGTCGAGAATCCGGTTGAGCATGGTGGGCACGACCATGGCGTGAGTGACGCGCTCGGATCGGACGAGCGAGACCCACGAGGCCGGCTCGAACGTCTCGGCGTACACGATCCGGCGCCCGGCATACGTCGAGGACAACACGGCGGACAAGCCGGCGATGTGATAGGGCGGCACGCTGACGAGAGCGGCCTCGTCGGGAGCAGCACCCGCGAACTCGACGGTCGACAGGATGTAGGAGGCCAGGTTGCGGTGGCGCAGCACGGCCGCCTTGGGCTCGCCGGTCGTGCCGCTGGTATAGAGAAGGACCGCGATCGACTCGGGGTCTCCGCCGTACGGATCGGCGAGCGGCTGGCCTGCGTCACGGGCGACGGCGAGCAGCTCCTGCCTGGTAACCACGACGATGTCCTCGAGGTCGCCGAGTCGCGCCGCGATTCCTTCTCCCACCACGATGGTCGCGGGGGCGATCCGGGCCACGATGCTTCGCAGCTGATCATCGGTCAGCCGGTAATTGAGTGGCACGAAAGGCTTGCCGGCGAGCGCGGCCCCGAAGAGGGTGAGGGGGATCGCCTCGGAGTTGAGGTCTATCAGGCCGACCCGATCACCCCGCTGCGCCGCCAGAAAACTACCGACCCGCATCGAACCTTCACCCAGCTCCGCCATGGTCATCGGCGCCGCGAGGGTCCCCACGGCGACCCGGTCGCTCATGCCGTCAGCGGCCATTTGTAGGAGCATCGCCAAATGCACGGGCGGTCCTAATCCGAGGACGGCAGCGGCTTGGCTTCTTTGATCTGCAACAGCTTGTCGCCCACCGACAGAGACGAAGGGCCGGGCTTGGTGCAGAGCACCTCTAGGGTCCCTTCCCCGTCCGTATAGCGCTTGCCGAGGGCGCTGCCTCCATCGAATCCGGGCTCTGCGGTTGAGGCCGCCGGGGGAGTGGCATCAATCGCCAGCATGGGGTGGCCCCCACAGCGCAGGTCGATGGACGTCGGCGGCGCCTTGATGACGATCGCCTCGACCTCACATACCGGTGAACGGAGTCTCACACCCGGTTTCAGATCCACGAAGAGTCATTCTGACCGCACCGTCACCGGACTTCCAAGCTGGACCGCTGTCCGGGGGCCGGTCAGGTGGCCGCAGCAGCCGGCCGGACGCTACCTTCGGGGCCGGTGCCCGCCAACCTCGACCGACGTCCGGTGATCGCCGGCCTCGGCATGACCGAGCTGGGCCAGGTGTACGGCCGGTCGGCCGCCAGCTTCGCGGCCGAAGCGGTGCGCTTGGCCGTGGCGGACGCCGGCTGCACCCTCGGCGACGTCGACGGTCTGCTTACCTCCAACGGGAGCAGCGGGGGAGTGGGCTTGGGGTTGCAGCGGGACCTGGATCTGCACGACCTGAAGCTGTTGTCGGAGATGCACGGTTACGGGTCGACCGCCGGGGCGATGGTGCAGGTGGCGTCCATGGCCGTGCAGGCGGGCATGGCCGAGATGGTGGCGTGCGTGTTCGCGGACGCCCCGCTGCGGCCGGGCCGGTCGGCGGGCGACGTGTACAGCGGCCCGCGGGCCGGGACCGGTCGGGCCGAGCGCCGGATCCCGACCGGCTGGGGCGGGCTGCTGGCGGCGACCGGCGTCAGCGGGGCCAACACGCTGTATGCCCTGGCCGCTCGGCGGCACATGCTCCGTTACGGCACGACCACCGAGGACTTCGGCGCCATCGCGGTCGCCCAGCGGGCCTGGGCCGCCACCAACCCTCTCGCCCAGATGCGCGAGCCGCTCACCCTCGCCGACCACCAGGCGTCCCGCTGGATCGTGGAACCGTTCCACTTGCTCGACTGCTGCCTGGTCTCCAACGGCGGGATCGCGGTGATAGTGACGAGTGAAGCGCGAGCCAGGTCGCTGGCCCAGCCACCGGTTCACGTGCTGGGATGGGCGCAGAGTCACCCGGGTCGCCTCTTTGACCGGGATGAAAACTTCGGTCTGGTGACGGGAGCGGCCCAGTCTGGTCCGGCCGCGCTGGGAATGGCCGGGGTCACGCTCGCCGAGGTCGATGTGGCCGAGTTGTACGACTGCTACACGTACACGGTGTTGGTGTCCCTGGAGGACTACGGATTTTGTGAAAAGGGCGAGGGGGGCGCCTTCGTGTCCGGGGGTGCCCTCGGCCCGGATGGCAAGCTCAAGTGCAACACCGGTGGTGGTCAGCTCTCGTCGTACTACATGTGGGGCATGACGCCGTTGTCCGAAGCGGTGATCCAGGTGCGAGGGCAGGGCGGGGCGCGCCAAGCCGACCCGCATGACGTGGTGCTCGTCAGCGGCAACGGTGGCATCCTCGACCATCACGCCACGCTCGTGCTTGGGACGGGGCCGCCATGACTGTCGGACTGGTCGGCCGCGACGCCACGACGGCCGCGTTCTTCGACGGCGCGGCGGCGGGCCAGTTTTTGATCCGGCGCTGCTCGCCGGCAGGCCATGCGTCTCGGCCGCAGGTAAGGCAGTGCTCGACGTGTGGCTCGACCGAGCTGCGCTGGGTGCCGGCGTCGGGCGGAGCCCGGCTGGTGAGCTGGGCGGTGGTGCCCGGCCGGCGCGGGGGCGAGGACGATGCACCCGGGCCGTCCATCGTGGTGGTCGTCGGCGAGCTTGACGAAGGCCCGTGGTGGTGGTCACAGATCGTCGGCGCCGATCCCGGGTCGCTGGCCGAGGGTCAGCGGCTGCGGATCGGGTTCGAGGGGGCCGAAGGGGGAGAAGTGGTCCCCGTCTTCGAGGTGGCATGAGCGGCGGAGGCGACCCGGCGACGGTGGCCGACCTGATGGTCAGATGCCTCGAGCACGAGGGGGTCACCTGCGTCTTCGGGATCCCGGGCGAGGAGAACATTCGCTTGACCGATGCCCTGGTGCGCTCCTCCATCCGCTACGTGCTGGTTCGCCACGAGCAGGCCGCGTCCTTTATGGCGGAGATCCACGGACGGCTCACCGGGGAGGCGGGCGTGTGCTCGGCCACCCTCGGCCCCGGCGCCATCAACCTGCTGCTCGGCGTGGCCGACGCCACCACCAACAGCACTCCGATGCTGGCGCTGTCGGCTCAGGTGGGGCTCAACCGGATCTACAAGGAGTCACATCAGAGTGTCGACCTGGTGTCGATGTTCACTCCGGTCACCAAGTGGGCCAGCATGGTGCTCACGCCCGGCGCCGTGCCCGAGATGATCCGTAAGGCCTTCAAGCTGGCCCAGACCGAACGGCCGGGCGCCGTGTACTTGGCCGTCCCCGAAGACATTGAAGCCGCGCCGGCTCCGGCCGGGTCGGCTCCCCTGGAAATCAACGTCCCCCGGCCCGACGAGCCGTCGACTGAACAGATCGCCCGGGCGGCCGCCGTGCTCGATTCCGCCACCCGCCCGATCGTGCTGGCCGGGCACGGGGCGGCCCGAGCGGGCGCGGCCGACGCCCTGATGCGGTTCTCCACCGAGCTCGGCCTGCCGGTGGCGACCACCTTCCACGGCAAGGGTGTGTTCCCCGACGACAACCCGAATTCCCTCGGTGCCGTCGGATTTATGCGGCACGACTACGTCAACTTCGGTTTTGACGAGGCCGACGTGGTCGTCTGCGTCGGTTATGAACTTCAGGAGTTCGACCCGGTCCGGATCAATCCGAACGGCGACAAGCGCATACTGCACTTGAGCCGCTTCCCGGCCGAGGTCGACAATCACTACGACGTCGAGGTCGGGGTGCAAGCTGATCTCAGCCGCACCCTCGACGCCCTGAGCGCGGCCACCACCCGACGGTTCGAGGCGGCCGCCAGCGGCGAGCGGATCCGCCGCCTCTTGATCGACGAGTTGGAGCGAGGGGCGGCCGACAACGGGTTTCCGCTCAAACCCCAGCGGGTGGTGGCCGACACCCGGGCGGCCATGGGCCGCGGTGACATCGTGCTGGCCGATACCGGGGCAGTCAAGATGTGGATGGCCCGGCTGTACCCGACGTACGAGCCCAATACCTGCCTCATCTCCAACGGGTTGTCGACCATGGGGTTCGCCCTTCCCGGCGCCATCGCGGCGAAGCTGGCCCGGCCCGACCGGCGCGTGCTCGCCGCCGTCGGTGACGGTGCGTTTCTCATGAACTCCCAGGAACTGGAGACCGCGGTAAGGGAGCGGGTCCCGTTGACCGTGCTGGTCTGGCAGGACGACGCCTACGGGCTGATCAAATGGAAAATGGAGATGGAGCTGGGTTACGACGTCGCCATCCGTTTTTCCAATCCAGACTTCGTGGCGTACGCCGAGAGTTTCGGGGCGCGCGGATATCGGATCGACGCCGCCGACGACTTGCTCCCGGTGTTATCGGAGGCGTTGGCCGCCGACACCGTCTCTGTCATTGCCTGTCCGGTCGACTACTCGGAGAACATGCGGATCACCACGGCCCTCGGCGAGCTCAGCGGGCCCTTTTGAGACTGAGCCTGACTTGAGTTCGCCGTCGCCGTGACCTCGAGCACCGTCCGACCCCGCCTGGTCATGGCGGACGGGCCAGACGGGCCGCTGCCCGATCCGGCCACCGTCGCCGCGCTCGCCGGTTTCGACGACCCCGAGGTCATCCTGGGCTGGATCGTACGAACGCCTGCGTGGCTGGCCACGACGGCCCTGCCCGTCACCACCCTCCAGACCGGTCCGGGCACCCGGGCCGCGGTGGCGGCCGGTCGGGTCCGACCGGTGACGAGCCGGCTGTCCGCAGTGCCGAGACTGCTGGCTGGTCGCCTGCGTCCGGCCGTGGCGGTGGTGGCCGCCTACCCGGATGGGAAGGGGTGGCGTCTGGCCGGCAGCCCCGCCTGGGCGGGCACCGCCGCCCGCTGCGCCGACGCGGTGGTCATCGAGCGCTGGCCCGCGCCGTCGTCATCATCGCCCGGCTCGCCCGGCTCGCCCGGCCCGCCCGGCCCGCCCGGCCCGTTCCTGGACGCATCGGTGGTGGCGGTGCTCGATCGCACGGACCCGCTGGACCCGCTGCCACCGGCGAACCGGGCCGGCCCCGAGCACCGCCGCATCGGCGAACTGGTGGCCGGATTGATCCCGGAGGGGGCGACCATCCAGTGGGGTCCCGGCGTGATCGGGGCTTCAGTGGTCGAGGCCGTTACCTCGCCGGTCCGGGTCCGAAGCGGCCTGGTCACCGACGAACTGGTCGCGCTGTCGAGGCGCGGTCTGCTCATCGGCGCGGCCGAGGCCGCTTACCTGTGGGGAGGACCGGACCTGTGGGAGATGACCGGCGGCCGCACGCCGCTCCTGTCGTTGTTGGGTGTCGAGCACACCCATGATCTGACCGCTCTGTCGGCCATCGAGGGGCTGGTGGCCATCAACACCGCCCTGCAAGTGGGGCTCGACGGCGCCGTGAACGTGGAGAAGGTTGGGGGCCGAGTCGTGGCCGGCCCCGGCGGACACCCGGACTTCTGCGCGGCGGCTTCCCGTTCGCCCGGCGGGCTGTCGATCGTCGCCTTGCCATCCACCGCCGGCGACCGCTCGACGATCGTCGCCACTCCCGAAGTGGTGTCGACCCCTCGCTCTGATGTTGACGTGGTCGTCACTGAACATGGCGTCGCCGATTTGCGACACCTCGATGACCGAGAGCGGGCCGTTCGGCTCATCTCAGTGGCAGCCCCGGAACATCGGCCCGCGCTCCAATCGGTAGCATCGCTCTGAGCAGACCTTGAAAGAGGAACCTATGGACGAAGGCCGGCCTATCTCATACATGGCACTCACGGTCGGAACAGATGTTCTCAGTTCGACGGGAACGGCATTCGGCAAAGTCGAGCACGTCCTGCAGGTTGCCGACCTGGACCTCTTCGACGGCATCGCCGTGAAGACCAAGCACGGCCCGCGCTTCGTGGACCGAGACCAGATCACCGACATCACCACCACCTTGGTGCGCTGTGCGCTCACCGATGATGAAGCCGCATCGCTGCCGGCACCACAGGGCACTCTCGTGCTCCATCCCGATGTCGCTCGTGATGAGGGGCCTTCTCTGACCGCACGGTTCGGTCGCCTGTTCGGGCGCCAGCACTGGAAGGAAGGCGACTAGTCGTTTTAGTTGTTTGGCGGCGGGCGCTCAGGAGCCGTTGGCCCGGTGTCGGGACTTTCACCGGTGTCGACCAGGGTCTGCGCAACTTCGCGGAGCTTGAGCTTTAGGTGCTGGGATGCCCGGCGCAGGACGTCGAAAGCCTGATCGGCGGGAATGCGCTCGCGCTCCATCAGAATCCCGATCGCCTGGCCGATTATCTCCCGGGTGGCCACCGCGGCGCGGAGGTTGGCGGCTCGTCGTTCGTCGTCTGAGTGGCTCTGGGCAGTGGAGAGGGCCAGGGCGGCCAGCGAGGCCAGGATCAGGCCCCTGGCCCGGTCGATAACCCCGAAGGCGCGGGGGTAATAGGCGTAGAGGTTGAGGGCTCCGAGGGAGGAGTCGGCCGCGAGCAGAGGCAGGGCCAGCACACTTCGTATCCCGCCCTCGGTCGCCACGGGCCCGAAGCGGGGCCAACGGGAGTCTGCGGCGAGTTCTTCCGCATAGAAAGTCACGCCGCTGGCGATAGCGTCGAGACAGGGCCCCTCGCCGATGCGGATTTGGATAGCGTCGACTTCATCAATGGCGGGGTTGGTGTGCACCGCAGTCGTGACCCGGTCCTCCGCGACGAGGAAGACGCCGGCGAAGGCACAGCCCTCGATGGTGGCCACGGCCAGCTCCGCCACCTTGGTCAAGGTGTCCTGCACGTTGCCCGCGGAGAACAGGGCCCGGGCGGTCTGCAGGAAATCGGCAGTCAGAGCCGAGATGGAGTCGTCGCCGGCGGGAGCCTGCTTATCGTCCATGGTCCTCGGCCGGCGAGCTATGGCGCGGGCGGACGCCGGTTGGGTTCCCCCATCGCATCCCACGAGCGGGTTCTGCCATTCCACGACTCCAAGCCGGCGGCAACGCTCTCGGTGGAAAAAAAGCTGGCAAAAACGCGTTGAGCGGCGGAGTGCTGGAAATAATGGATGGCATGACCTTTCGTGTTCTCGAGGCAGCCAACAATGTGAATACGAAATTTACGTCGACGTTAACATCAGGATCAAGTCATCAGCCGTACTACCTAGCCGCCCCACGCGGTCAGGGTCAGCGGCCTCCCCTGTGATGAAGAAGCGGAGGCCGGCCGTCGATCTGGGCCGTGTCGTAGACGGCCGCGACGAATCCGAGGGCCAGGAGCTCTACCGCATCGGGGAGGTGGCGGATCGGCTCGACGTGTCCACCCGGACGCTGCGCTACTACGAAGAGCTCGGATTGGCCGAGCCGTCGAGTTACACTGCCGGGGGATCCCGCCGCTACACCAAGGCGGACATAGTGCGGCTGGTGCGGATCCGCGAATTGCAGGCGGTGATGGGCTTCGACCTCGAGGAGATCGCCGACATCCTGGCCGCCGAGGACAGTCTGGGCGAACTACAGCGCGAGTATCAGGGCGATGTCAGCGCCGAGCGGAGGGCCCAGATCATCATCGAGGTCGCCGAGCGCAACGCCCGCACCCAGGAACAAGTTGTCCGCAAGTTCGCCACCCTGCAGGCCTTCCTAGCCGACCTCGAAGCCAGCGCCGATGAGCATCGGTCCTTCGCCGCCGAGTACCACATCACGCTCCCCCAGACCTGCACCCCGACGTTCCAAATCTGATGGAGCCGCCGGGGCCGGTTGCTAGAAGCCGGCCTTGATGGCGATGTACTTGACGTCGAGGTACTCCTCTATGCCCTCGCGGCCGCCTTCCCGCCCGAAGCCGGACTGCTTGACGCCGCCAAAGGGGGCTGCCGGGTTGGACACGACCCCCTGGTTGAGCCCGACCATGCCGGCCTTGATCCCCTCGGCCACCCGCACCGCCCGGTCCAAATCCGTCGTGTAGGCGTAGGCGACCAGGCCGTACTCGGTGGCGTTGGCGGCGTCCACTGCGTTCTCCTCGGTGTCGAACGCCACGATGGGCGCCACCGGTCCGAAGATCTCCTCTCGCAGTAGCTCGGCATCGTCCGGAACCTCTGAAAGGACGGTCGGTTCGAAGAAATAGCCCGGTCCGCTCGGTGCGCCCCCGCCGCAGAGGACCCGGGCCCCCTTCGCCTTCGCGTCGTCAACCAGGTGGGCCACCTTGGCGCGCTGGTCGTCGTCGATCAACGGTCCAACCGTCACGCCCTCCTCCGTGCCTCGTCCCATCCGGAGGGAGCCCATGCGCTGCGCCAAGCGATTGGCGAAGTCGTCGGCCACCTGGCGTTGCACGTAAAAGCGGTTGGCGGACGTGCAGGCTTCGCCGCCGTTGCGCATCTTGGCCAGCATGGCGCCTTCGACCGCTTGATCGAGGTCCGCATCGGCGAACACCAGGAACGGGGCGTTCCCGCCCAACTCCATGGACACCCGCAGCACCTGCTCGGCGGCCGCTCCGATCAGCCGTTTGCCCACCTCGGTCGAGCCGGTGAAGGACAGTTTGCGGAGCCGTGGATCGGCAATCAGTGGTCCGGTCGTGCCGCCGGCGGCGCTGGTGGTCACCACGTTGAGGACCCCGTCGGGCAGGCCGGCGTCGATCAGTATCTGGGCCAGGGCGAGCGAGGACAAGGGAGTGAGCGTGGCTGGCTTGAGCACCATGGTGCAGCCGGCGGCGACGGCCGGCCCGATCTTGCGCGTACCCATCGCCATCGGGAAGTTCCACGGGGTGATGAAGAGGCACGGACCAACTGGCTGGCGCGTGACGAGCAGCCGGCTGCCACCCGCGGGGGCCACGCGGTAGTCCCCTGCGATGCGCACGGCCTCCTCGGAGTACCAGCGGAAGAACTCCGCGGCGTAGGTGATCTCGGCCCGGGACTCGGCGACGGGCTTGCCCATCTCCAAGGTCATGAGCAACGCCAGGTCTCCCGCGTTGGCGGTGAGGGCCTCGAACGCCCGGCGGAGGATCTCCCCACGTTCCCGGGGTGGGGTGGCCGCCCATCCCGGCTGGGCGCGGTGGGCGGCGTCCAGGGCGTCGAGGGCGTCAGCGGCGGCGCCGTCCGCCACCTCGATCAGGGACTCGCCCGTGGCGGGGTCTTCGACTCGCACGGTTCGCCCGCTGGCCGCCGGGCGCCACCGGCCGTCGATCAGGAGGCCGTTCGGGACCGAGTCGAGGACCCGCTGCTCGTCAGCGGCCTGCTTGTCCGAAGACGGCGCGGTCACTGTTGGTAGTGCTCCACGACGTCGGGGGGACGGACCTCGGCCTCTCTGGGATCCTCACCGTAATCTCGCAAGGCCCGGCGCTGGCGCAGCAGGTCCCAGCACTGGTCGAGCTGCACCTCGATCTGCTGAAGCCGTTGGCGCTGCTCTTCCGATAAGCCCTGCTCACCGTGCTCGCGCTCAAGTTGGTGCTCCTCGGCGACGAGTTTGTCAATATGGTCAACGATCTCAGCGTCGTTCATTGGGGGCTCCTACCCGCGACTGTGCCCTTTGTCACAGTCGCAACCTGACGGGTGTCGGCATAATGCCGCACTCGACGGGGTTATTTCACTATGCAATGAATCCGACGCTTTCGTACTCTCCCGATCTGCTGGGCCTCTACCTCGACGAGGCGGGCAGCTTTCCGCTGCTCACCAAGGCCGACGAGATGCGCCTAGGCCAAATTATCCAAGAAGGCCAAGCTGCCCAAGCCACTCTGGACACTGGTCAGAAGCTTACGGCCAAAGAGCGCCGTAACCTGCACAAGCAGGTGGCCGCAGCTGCTGAGGCCACCACTCAGTTCATCAACGCCAACCTCCGGCTGGTCGTTTCGGTGGCCCGAAAGTACCAATGGTCTGGTTTGCCCCTCGGCGACCTGATCCAGGAGGGCAACCTGGGCCTGATCCACGCGGTGGAGAAGTTCGACTGGCGCAAGGGCTTCAAGTTCTCGACGTACGCCACGTGGTGGATCCGGCAGTCGATCGGTCGGGCGGTGGAGAATACCGCCCACACCGTGCGGGTCCCCGCCCACGTCGGCGACGAGATCCGCCGGGCCCGCCGGCTGCAGGCCGAGATGGAGGTCCGTATCGGGCGTCCGCCCACCCTCTCGGAGCTGGCGGAGGCCCTGGGTACGACCGAATCTGCTCTGTCAGAGTTGTTCCGCTACGACACCGACCCGATGAGCCTGGACGTGGCCGTGGGGGAGGACGGCGACACCAGCCTGGGCGACCTGGTCGTCAACCGGACGGCCGAGAGCCCCTTCGAAGCCGTCGCCAAGAGCCTGCTGCCCGACGAGGTGGCCCGCTTCCTCGACCGCCTCTCCGATGAGGAGCGCCAGGTCCTGGAGCTGCGCTACGGCTTGGACCGGGGCGAACCCCGCACTCAGGGCGAGGTAGGCCAGGCCCTCCAGCTCACCGCCGAGCGGGTTCGCCGCATCGAGCGCGACGCCCTGGGCAAGCTGCGCCGGCAGCTCGCCGGCGGCGACGCTCACGATCTCCTCGCCAGCTAACGACCACAGGGGCCTTGGCGGGCCCCGCATCGCCAAGCCGCCGATCCGGTATGAACGGATCGGCGTCTTGCCGTGCCGGCCCCGCCTCTCTGTCACGCCTGCCGACCAGCACCCCTCGTCGTCCCGCGGTGAGAGGCCCGCCGGCGACTGTCGCCACGCCGCCGGCCTCAGGTCGCTTGCCGGATCCTTGGACAGGGGACCTCTTGGGCGAGCCCCGGCCCGTGTGAGCTTCTCGCCGGCGGTGGCGGGCCTCCTGGTCTGCTATTTTCAATGTAGTTTGATGATTTTGAGCGAGTTACCTTCAGCCTTCTTGGTAACAGTTGCCGCTATTGGTACCGCCGGAGCCCCTTTAAGGCCCCTTTAAGGTCCCGTCAGCTACCAATAACGAAAGTTGCTACCAAGAACGCCTCAGGGGCGTGATCGGTAGCCTGGGAAGCCGTGACCGACGGTCCTCGCGTGCGCATTGCCCCCTCGCCAACCGGTTTCTTCCACGTGGGAACGGGGCGGACGGCGTTGTTCAACTGGCTGTACGCCCGCCAGCAGGGGGGCACTTTCGTCCTGCGCATCGAGGACACCGATACGGCCCGCAACCGGCCCGAGCATGTCGACGGGATCCTCCGGGCCATGCAGTGGCTGGGGTTGGACTGGGACGAAGGCCCTTACTTCCAGTCCGAGCGGACCGCCCTGTACGCCGACGCCATCGAGCGCCTGCTGGCATCCGGGGCGGCCTACGCCTGCGACTGCACGCCCGATGCGGTCTCGGAGCGGGCCCGGCAGCGAGGCGACAAGACCCCCGGCTACGACGGCTTCTGCCGGGACCGGGGGCTCGAACCGCTCGCCGGGCGCCTGGTGCGGTTCCGAACCCCCGACACTGGCCAGAGCTCCTTCGACGACGTGATCCGCGGCACCGTCACGGTGGACAACGCCAAGATCGAGGACTTCGGGGTGCGCAAGTCCAACGGGGACCCGCTCTTCCTCCTGGCCAACGTCGTCGACGACGCGGAGATGGCGATTACCCACGTGATCCGTGGCGAGGACCACGTCTCCAACACGTCCAAGTACCTGTTGCTCTGGGAGGCCCTCGGCTACGGCCCTCGGCCGGTCTTCGCCCACCTGCCACTGCTGCTCAACGAGGCCCGCAAGAAGCTCTCCAAACGCCGGGACAAGGTCGCCGTCGAGGACTACCGGGACGAGGGTTACCTGCCCGAGGCCCTGCGCAATTATCTGGCCCTGCTCGGGTGGTCGCCGGGGGACGACCGGGAGATCCTCACCCTGGACGAGCTGGTGGCTGAGTTCCGCCTGGAAGATGTCAAGAGCGCCGGCGCCATCTTCGACGAGCGCAAGCTGCAGTCGGTCAACTCCGAATACCTCCGCGCCTTCACCGTCGACGATCTAGTGGACCGGGCCCAGGCCTGGTTGCTGACCCGGTGGCAGCCGCTGGCGGCGCTGGTCCAGGAGCGGGTTCGGACCCTGGCCGAGGTGTACTCCATGACCGACTTCCTGTACCTGCCGCAGCTGGTGGTCGACGCCGAGGAGTGGGCCCGCGGCGTGCGCAAGCACCCGGCCTTCGCCGCCGTGTTGGCGGCCGCGTCCAAGCGGTATACGGAGATCGATGAGTGGAAGGCGGCGGTCATTCACGACGCCACCGTCGCCGCCGGGGAGGAGGCCGGCGTGGCCCAGCTCGGCAAGGCCCAGGCTCCGGTCCGCCTGGCGGTGACCGGTCGCTCGGTTGGGCCGCCGCTGTGGGAGTCGCTCGAGGCGCTCGGCCGGGACCGGACGCTGGCCCGCCTGGCCGAGGCCCAGCGCCGGCTGGAATCGGGCGGCTGATCGTTTGGCGCTGATGCTGCGGAGGCTCCGCTGGCCGTTGTTGGTGGCGGCTTCGGTGATCGGCGTGGGTGTCGTCTACCTGATCGTGACCTTCTTTCAGGTGTGGTGGGCGTCCCGGGAAAACCAGGCTCGTCCGGTCCAGGCCATCATCGTGCTCGGGGCCGCCCAGTACGACGGGGTGCCCTCTCCGGACCTCCAGGCCCGCCTCGACCACGCCCTGACTCTATGGCAGGCCGGGCTGGCCCCGTTGATCGTGGTCACCGGCGGCAAGGAGCCCGGCGACATCTACACCGAGGCCACCGCCGGCGCCAACTACCTGGCGTCCAAGGGCGTGCCGCAGAACGACATCCTCCGTGAAGTCCAGGGTCGTGACACATGGGAATCTCTTTCCGCGGTGGCCAACTTCCTCAAACCTCGCCACATCACCCGGGTCCTGCTCGTGTCCGACCCGTTCCACGACGAGCGCATCTCGCTCATAGCCAAGGAGGTGGGCCTGACCCCATACGTGTCGCCGACCCGAACGTCCCCCATCCGAGGCACGGCCCAGGTGCCCTACTTCGCCAAGGAGACGATCGAGGTGGCCGTCGGGCGAATCATCGGGTTCCGGCGTCTGGCCAACGTCTTGGACCAGCAGATGCGACCCGTAAGCCTCGGCCCCTAGGCGGCGGCTAGAGTGACCAGGCACCCTTCGGGGGTGGTGTAATAGGCAACACAACAGGTTCTGGCCCTGTCATTGGGGGTTCGAGTCCTCCCCCCCGAGCAGCATCCCGGAGACAAAGCCGCAGGTCAGCGGCTTGTCTCCTCGGGGTGAAACGCCATGAAGTGTTAGTCAGTGGTGACAACCCCTACTGAATCTGGACGGTGCTGCACATATTGCACCACCGACTGGAACTCAGTACGCAGATCTTCGTTCAACGACTCGATGAAACTGTCACGATCCATGTCTACCTCCGCAGGCATCAACGGTGAATATCCCTTTGGGAAGGAACCTAGCCGAGCCGTCCGGCACCCCCGAGCGCTCAACCAGCCAGCGCCAGCACCGGCGCCACTAGCCAGGCGGCTTGCCGTCCGGGAGCGATAGAGTCCCCAAATGCGTCCAAACCGGCGAGCGACCGGAATGAGAGCCTTGTTAGTCTGCCTGGCATCGGCCGCGTGCCTCATCGGGACGAGCGCCGCGACCGCGTCGGCCAGCCCCCTCGAGCCCAGCCCCCTCAAGCACGTCAGGCCCTCAGCGCAGACCGGCCCGAGCGGCTGCAAGAGGACTTCATACACGGGCGATGGCGGCTACTACTCGCAAGGAAATTTCTATTGGGAGCCAAACGATAAGGCCACCCTGCGGACCAAGTGGTGCTACTCCAACGGTGTCATCACCTCCTATTCCGTGACCTATACGACCACCATCCCGAGCAGACTCAATCCTGATATATCGACGAGTGAGTCCCCTCGCTAAGGGAGGAAAGGTCCTGGACGTGCAGCTCAACGGGACCTACAACAGCGGCGTGCTGAACAACACGGGTTTCATCAGCTTCGTCGGCGACGTCACCGGCCAGGGACGCCACCACTTCATCAACGCATCGAACGCCGGTCGATGACCCTTTTGGGGCTGCGCGAGGCATACGACACCCAAGTACGGCACAGTGCCCAGGCTGAGGGGACCGGGGTAGTCGTCGAGTCCAGTAGCCGAATCGTGCGATGGGTGGCAGCAGATGGTGGCGACTGGTCGGGGATCACCTGGTCGCATCTCGATGCCAGCAACGCCGACGATGAGGTGGCCGCCCAGGTCGCGTTCTTCCTGGCCCGCGGGCAGTGCTTCGAATGGAAGCTGTATGACTACGACAGACCGTCGGACCTGGCGGCCCGCCTCTTAGCCGCCGGTTTCGCGGCAGAGGACGAGGAAACGTTGATGATCGCCGAGGTGTCGGCGGTGTCGACCGAGGTGCGCTTGCCCGACGGGGTGGGTCTGGTGGCCGTCACCGACGAGGAGGGCGTCAATTTGCTCATCGACGTGCACGAGCGAGTGTTCGGCAACGATCAGTCACAGTTGCGGCGATCGCTGGCTGCCCAGCTAGGACCGGCCGCGACGGTAGCCATGGTCGTGGCCATTGCCGGCGACGAGCCGGTGTGCTCGGGCCGTGTCGAGTTCCATCCTGGGCGAGACTTCGCCAGCCTGTGGGGCGGCGGGACTCTTCCCGTTTGGCGCCAGAAGGGGATCTATCGAGCTCTCGTCGCGTATCGCGCCCAACTGGCGGCCGCTCGCGGCTACCGCTACCTGCAAGTGGATGCCTCCTCGCAAAGCAAACCCATCCTCGAGCACCTCGGGTTCGTCTCGATTGCGTCGACTACTCCATACATCTGGTGTCCCCCGGTCGAGCCGTGAGCCACCGGTGTGTAGCCTGGAGCCTGTGACTGAGAACGATACAGGAGCGTCCGAATTCGGAGAATCAGCGCGGATCGCTGAGCAGATCAACGAAATCCACCAATGGGTGCAAGAGCTACGCACGGCAGTGGACCAGTTGGCAGAAGCGCTGGGCCGGCTGACACCTCCCGGCTGATCGCCACATTGACCGCGGCGCAAACCCCTTTTTCCGCATGTGAATTCAAGGCGACAGTCAGGTAACCATGTGGGGGAGACGCAGGGTTCGGGTCGATGCGCAGCGAACAATCTGGGTATGGATGGAGCCGATCACCGCCGCTACGACCGCCGAACGGTCCTTCGGTTCGGCTTGGGTGCCGCCGCCGCAGGGGCCATGCTCCCGATGAGCGTTGGTGGCCTGGCCGCGGCTGCCAAGGCAGCCTCGCCGTCGAGACTTCGTCAGCCGGGCGCCGTGCCCTACCCCACGCTGCCGGTTGGTCAGTACACCGGGGCATTCCCCTTCGACCACCTCGTCATCGTCATGCAGGAGAACCATTCGTTCGACAACTACCTGGGCATGTTGCCGGTGAGTGGGCAGCCCAAGGCAGACGGGTTCACGTTCAACAAAGCCGATGAGCCGCTCAACTGGAACCCTGTCGACGGCGAGCGCATGTACGCGTACCACCAGGCGGGTGCCATTGGTGCCCAGGACTCCGGCAGCCAGAGCTGGGACGACTCGCACGATCAGATCAACTACGGGGCCATGAATGGTTTTGCCGGCACCGGCCCGGGATCGATGGGGTACTACACCGAGGACGACCTGCCCTTCTACTACTCCCTGGCGAAGACCTTCACCCTGGCCAATCGCTGGTTCTGCTCCGTCCCGGCGCAGACCTACCCCAACCGCCGCTTTCTCATGGCCGGCACCGCGTCGGGGATCGTCTCGACCGACATCGACAACGTCACCGTTAACCCGCCCAACGGGACGATCTGGGACCGCTTGAGCGCGCACAACATCTCGTGGCGGAACTATTTCAGCGATGCTCCGACGACGGCGATCATCCTCGACACGGTGCTGAACCATCCGCTCAACATCGGTCGCATCGAGGAGTTCTTCGTCGACGCCGCCCTCGGGACCCTGCCTTCCGTGAGCCTGGTGGATTGCAACATGGGCGCCATCCAAGGGGAGATCCCATCAGTGGTGGGGGATCTGCCGTATCCGGTACCCACCTTCGCGGCCACGCCGGACCTCGTCATCAACACGACCTGCCAGTCGGAGGAGAACCCCGAGGACGTGCAGTTGGGCGAGGCGTTCGTGGCGAGCGTGGTCAACGCGGTGATGTCCGGGCCGGCCTGGCGCCGCACCCTCCTGGTCTGGATGTACGACGAGCACGGTGGCTACTACGACCACGTGGCGCCGCCACCGGCGATGGTTCCGGACGCCACCCCACCGGACATCGGCCCCAGCGACCCACCGGGCGGGTACAACCTCTACGGCATACGGGTACCGGTCGTCGTGGTGAGCCCCTATGCGCGCAAGCACGATGTGACCAACGTCGTGCACGACCACACCTCGATCCTGGCTACCGTCGAGCAGCAGTGGAACCTGCCCGCGCTCACTTACCGAGACGCCAATGCGGCCTCGCTGATGGATTTCCTGGACACCTCACGGATGGCCTTCGCCGAACCTCCTGCGCTGGCCCAACCGGCGAACCCCTTGCCTGAGTTGCTCCAGGGCTACCAAGGTCAACCCGTGCCGCCGTCGCCGGGTGCTACAACCCCGACCGACTGAAGCGCTCTCCCGGCGTCTGTCAGTGCGCGAACAGGTGCCAGCCGCCGAAGGTCCAGGCCACGATGAGAAAAAAACGAGCGACTGGTGGCCCTGAGATCAATCGCAGGAACTCCTCGCCGGTGGCCACACGACCCCGGGAGCGTCGGGCGGTGAAGTCGACGAACATGGCTACCACAATGACGGCTAGCCAGAAGGCCACACCGACGGCTCGGTCCTGCGGGAGGAGGAGGGCGGGTATGGGTGTCAGGTGCCCGACGGACACGGCCGCCACCGCGACCGCGCTCGCGGACCCGTCCTGCGAGTGGCCTCGACCCAGCCCGCTAGCCGGCCTACTGAGGGTGGGCGCTCTCGCCCTGGTGACGCCGTAGCCGATCCCGACCAATATCCATAGGAGCAGCAGGGCCGCATCGAGGGGACGAAACTCTTGGGCGAGCGCGCTGATAGTCAGATGGATTTGTTTCGGGGGCGTGTCGATACCAAGCAGCTCCCAGGCCAGGATGGCGAGGAACAGGACCAGCCACGGCGCTACACCGAGGAGCGCCCGGCGAGGACCACCTTGGCCCGGTCGCGGCCAGTGCTGTTCCGCTGGCGAGACGGCCCAGGCCAGTCGGCGGTGGCCCCGGCCGCGCCAGAGCAGGAGGTCGATTGCGACCACGCCGGCAAGGGAAGCGGCCCAGGTGGCGAAGGCGCCCGTGGTGGATTGGTGAAAGCCACTGGCCCATCCGCACCACGCGCCCAGCGCCACCGCGAACAGGACCCCGGGGACCACTCGGCGGGCGCGTGCACCTGGCATCGTCACCGGGGGCCGGTCCTCATGGTTCCTCGGTGCTTAGCCGAGCGCCTCAGCCACGACACCGCGGACGTCGTAGCCGGGCAGGTCGTCAAAGGTCGAGATCAGCATCTGAACTCCGTTCCAGGCCGTGACCGCTCCGACGCTAGTTGGAGTCGGCGGCACCGATTGCCCTAACCGCGTCCACGCGGCTTCCCTTTGAGGAAAAGCAGGAAGCATTACCACGCAGTGCGGCCATCACCACTTGCGGTGGCCGGATTTGACGTCTACTCTCGTCCGCAAGAGGGAGCAGCATCCCGGGAGGGTCGGTCAGGCGGACTGACCCTCCCACAGGCCTTCTATCGCTGAAACGAGCCTCTATTCGTACTGCCGGGCGGTTTAGTGGTAGGGCTACACTGGTGCGCCGCCGCTTGGCCCCATCGTCTAGTGGCCTAGGACACTACCCTCTCAAGGTAGAGACACGGGTTCGAATCCCGTTGGGGCTGCCAAGGGGCTCAACCGCAGGTAAGAGCCTATTTATCACGCTCTCCGGCCACCCTCGAAGGCTCGCCGTTAGGACGTTTGGGCGCGCTGCGGGCGCGAATGGCGACGGCGACGACTCTTGATCCGCGTGATCTGGGCGCTGGCGAGCCAGGCTCCTTGACCGCCGGCAGGATGTTGGCGGGGATGCACCTGTCTCCACCTTCCGGCGCCACGGATCTCAACGCCCCTTGCGCTGCCGGCGCGCGGATCGGCGGCGCTCCGCTCGATTTGAGCCCGGCGTCTTGGCCGAGGACGACCAAGATTGCCCGCTCTCGTCTCCCATGCCGGCGTGTCTTGCCCGCGACTCCGCGGCCGCGAGCCGCTCGCGGAGGTCCTTGACCGCGGTCTCAAGGACGGCCACCTCGGCCAGAGCATCGATCAGACGCTGACGATCATGGGCGCTACGAAATCGACCCGAAGCGCCGCTGACACGGTCCGCTAGCTGCGTCGGCGGGGCCGCGGCCTGGGCGCGTTGAGCGGACTGCAACTGCCCCTCCGCCTTCGCCGCAGCATCCTCAGCGACCTCGGCCCGGCGTTCGGCGTCGGCCACGGCTGCCTCGAGTTGCCGCAGCCGCGCTGCCAGTTCGTCGGTACCGGCCAGAGCGAAGCGATCGGCTAGTCGGGCCCGGTAGGCCGCCTGACGCTATGCGTTCGACTCGTACAACCGTTCGCGAGGCATCGTCGACATCAACCTCCGATCCCACCAGTTCGGCCGGGCCCGATCGCCGTTGCCAGGAGATTTCTCCGTGGCCACGCGTTCGGGTGAATGTGAATGGCTCAGATCGCTCGCACGCTCGACCTTGGGTTGGCGGCGGTTGGGGTGGAGACCGTGAACGCCGTCGCCGCGCATCTACCCATGGGGCGCGAAGGTGAGCGGGGAAGCGGTACCTCTACTCCTCCGCGAGCTCGGAGAGATCAACTTCTGCGAGGAGGGCCCTTAGGTCTGGCTCAGTTTTGAGATCGAGGGGCTTGAACTCGCCTGTTCTTCCGACGTGCTCAAAAAGCTTCTCGCTAGCGACATCATTGAAGATGGTGGGGGCGTCGGCGACGTTCCACTCGACACCGTCGAGGACTCTCCGTTCAAAGCGAGCTGCTACCAGACACTCGACATGCTTTTTGCCGAAAGCGTCGGGTGAGCTCCGGCCACTTCTCCGGGATCACGCTGAGGTCTGGAGCTAGCACGACCACCGCAACCTCATCGCCGTGCACGCCTACCGCGGCGGTCCGCACAACATCGCGTGGACTCACCCCGAAGAGGTCAATGCGGCACTTCTCACGTTCCTCGCTAAACTTGGGATGTCCGATCCGTTCCTCTCATCGGATGAAGTCCTCTGCCGCGACTTAGGCAAGGCAAGACCAGACATTCGGACCGATTGCGACATCCTGCATCACGTCGTTCGATGATTGTGCGGCCTCGGAGGCTGGAGACTTTCGAGGTTCCTTACGGACCCCGAATATCCATCCGATCTGGTATGGGATACCTCGCTTCGCTCGGGTTCTCCATTGGCACACGGTCGCTCGATGTCCTGCACATCCACTACAACTTGAGTTGCGCGAGCTGCGTCCGTGTCTTGACGCCCAGCTTGCGGAACGCCTTGTGCAGGTGATATTCGACGGTGTTCGGACTAATGAAGAGTTGAGCAGCGATCTCTCTGTTCGTACTTCCCTTTGCAGCCAGGCGGGCGACTTGTGACTCCTGCGGGGTGAGTTGGTCGAGCGTGTCTACAGTTCGTTTCCGCGCCGTCTCCCCGCTCGCCCGCAGCTCAACCCGTGCTCGCTCGGCAAATGCCTCCATTCCAAAACCGGTGAACATCTCGTGAGCAGTTCGCAACTCGTGACGAGCGTCCAGGCGCTGACGTTGACGTCGGAGCCACTCGCCGTAAAGTAGGTGAGCGCGGGCCAGGTCGACTGCGACTCGCGTCCGCGCTAGGCGTTCGATGGCTTCGACGTAGTGGTCTTCCGCGTGGACGTCGTCCTGAAGTAGTGCGTGCGAGCGGGCGGCAATCCCCAAGGCCCAATCCGTCCCGCTCGCACTACTCCTGTCCGTCAGGTGCCGATCGGTCTCGGCGGCAAGCTCGAAAGCCCCAACTCGCACTGCCGCCTCGATCAATTCAGGCATCGCCCAGTTTGAGGTGACGAGCTGGGTGTGACCAACCACCCGGCGCGCGGCCGCCAGTGCCTCCGCGAACCGTCCGAGCCCGTTGTAGAGAACGGCCTCCGCCCTGTCTACGAACGACAGACCTGCCCCCTCTCCGCGCCCGATCAGCTCGCCACGAGCGGTATCGAATAAATGTCTCGCTTCGACCTCGCGACCGCGCATGGCTGCGAGGCTCACGCCGTGGTACGGGGCAAGGGGACTTCCGTTCGACTCCGATGCATCTTGGAGAGCCTCCTGGATAGATGCCGCCAATGGCAGCTCGCCCGCGAACACGTGCATCTGACCCACGTGACTAAGGGCGATCGGCAGTTCGCTGAGCGCTCCGGTCTCGCGGACCAGCTGCAGGTGTAGATCTGCAAACCGCTTCCAACCTTCGTCATCCCAAAGATGCTGTGTTGCGACGGTCGCTCCCCACATCCAGCGCAGCCGCTCAGTCCTCGACATCTCGCCCTCAATCGCGCACTGCGCCTGGCGCAGAGTCGGCACGGCGGCGCCATAGTTGTCGCTGACGACAGCAACCAAAGCGTCGAGCAGCAGATCCGGTCCGCGTGGTTTCCGGGCCCGCGGTGCAGTACTCGCAACTTCTGCTACCTCGAGCGGACTTGCGCCCGGTCCGGCCAGCGGTCCAGCGAAGATGGCCGCCGTCAGCGCCTCCAGGTATGTCTCCCGGGCCAGCTCAGGATCGACCTCTCGGAGCCGTTCGGCGGCTTTGAGCAGCAGTGTTGCGGCGTCGCCGCTACGCGTCGCGAGGAACGCTATCTGGCCGCGGAGCAAACCTGCCCTCGCCTGCTCTGACTCACTGAGAAACCCTGCCTCAGCCGTTGCGACCAAGCGTAAAGCGTCATCCAACGCTCCGGCTTGCAACTTTGCCTGGGCCGCCGCGAGTGCACGCCCCGACCTTTGTGACTCCTCGGGCGTCAACTCCGTGGCTCGACTCAGGAACGCCGCGGCGGCCGCGTAACCACCACGCGCTTGCGCCCGAGCTGCAGACTCCTCTAGCTCCGCGGCAACCTCCTCATCGGGCTTCTGGGCCGCCTGCGCCCGGTGCCAGGCGCGCCGATCCGGATCGAGTACCGGATCGGTCTCCTCCGCAAGGGCGCGGTGGGTCTCGCGCCGCTCGTTCGGGGTGGCTGCCCGGTAGACAGCCGAACGAACCAGCGGATGACGGAACACCACCCGTGGGCGAAGAACCAATAGGTTTTCCGACTCAACCTTGTCCCCAGCCGACTCTGGGATTCCGAGTCGATCCGCCGCACGCCACACGAGGGCCGGATCGCCGACCGGGTCGGCTGCCGCCACGAGCAACAAGCGACGGACATCGTCTGGAAGACCTACCAGTCGCCGTATGAAGCTCTTCTCGATGCTGGCAGACAGGGGCATCTCCGCCGGCAGGCCAAATCCGCCCGCCAGCTCAGTCGGGGTTAGCCCCCTCGGCAACTCCAGCAGCGCGAGGGGGTTCCCGCGCGTCTCGACAACGATCCTTTCCAAGACGGGCTCATCGAGCGGAGCGGGCAGGACCGACTTCAACAGCGCCCGCGCATCTCGATGTCCCAAGGGCGAGATGAAGAGCTCCGGTAGGCCGCCGAGCGCGTCGTCGACTTGGCGCGTGGCGAATAGGAGGACGATCTGCTCCGCCAACAGGCGGCGAGCCACGAAGGCAAGGGCCCGCGCCGACGCCTGGTCCAGCCAATGTGCGTCATCAACAACAGCGAGGAGCGGCTGCTCCTCGGACGCCTCGGACAGGAGGCCCAGGACTGCCAATCCGACTAGGAACGGATCCGGCGCCGACCCACTCGTGAGTCCAAATGCGACGCCGAGCGCCACGTGCTGGGGTTGCGGGAGACGGTCCAGAAGGTCAAGGAACGGGGAACACAGCTGCTGAAGCGCCGCGAACGGCAGCTCCATCTCCGCTTCGACGCCGGACGTCCGAGCGACCCGAAACTCGCGCCCAGCTTCTATTTCGTACTCGAGCAGCGCGGTCTTGCCGACGCCTGCTTCGCCGTGCACGACCAACACGCCGCCGCGCCCGACGCGCAGCAGTCGGTCGAGGATCTCACGCTCGCGTTCACGGCCGAACAACTGCCCTCCTGACGAAAACCGAACGAACCATTCCCTCTTCGACGGACATCATTGCCGAGAACGGCGCTCGGGGGTACGGCTGGAGTTGCCACGACTAAGCTAAGGAATTCCTGGATTCGAACGCCCCGCAGTGACGTTACGGTGCCACACAGTGGATGGTGTGGCGATCGCCCCCAGCATCAGCGGGCAGGGCTACTACGTCGGGCGGGTCGAGGGGAACCTCTACCGAATCACGGACGGGACCTACCAGTGTGCGTTCATGACGACATCCGAGGGCGTCGTGCTGTTCGACGCGCCTGCCACTATCGGTCACAACATTCAGCGTGCCGTGGATGAGGTCGCCACGGCCACCGGCGTAAGCAACAAAGTGACCTATCTCATCTATTCGCATCACCACGCCGATCACGCCGGGGCGTCCTCGCTGTTTGACCGGAACATCACCCGCATCGGCCACGAAGAGACGCGAAAGCTACTGCTGCGTGACGACGACCCGGCGAGGCCCGCACCAGAGGAAACCTTCTTGGACCGCCGCACCCTCGAGATCGGCGGCGAGCGGATCGAGCTGGCCTGGCACGGCTCCAATCACTCGCCCGACAACATCTTTATCCATCTGCCCGGTCATGCCGCGCTCATGCTTGTCGACATAGTGAACCCAGGTTCCGCAGCGGTCTGCCACAGCAACCTGGCCAACGACATACCCGGCTACATCGGGGCGGCTGACTACGCGCTCACCTACCCGTGGAAGTACTTCATTGCTGGTCACATGAACCGGCTTGGGACGCGCCACGACGTTGCCACGCACCGGCGGTACATGGCAGACATCGGGGACAGCTCACGAAAGGCGCTGGACACCATCGATCCCACGCTCTATTTCGCGAAGCACGCTGACAACACCTGGGCCGCGATCAGGGAGTATCTGAACGCGACCACAGCAGCCGCGGCGGCGCCGGTCATCGAGAAGTACTCGGGCATTCTCGAGGCCGCAGACCTCTTCACTGCCAGTACCACGTTCCAGGTCGTCCAATCGATGCGCCTCGACCTTGGCTACGCGTCGCAGGTTCATCCGTGAGTCTCGGCGATGAACAGTACCGGAACCTCCTGTCCTCGATGGACGAGCACCGGCGGCATCGAACTAGGGAAGGGTCGGCTCGGACACTCACGGGTCAGCAACCGACTAGGGGTTTCCTAGATGCGAGTCCGTCCGGGCTGGCAAACGATGTGAGGGCTACCTCCCAGGACAACATTCGATGCGAAAGGAAGCAGGCTCATGCCCGACGACTCAGTAGGCGACTCCGGATCCTCGATCGACAACCGCCACCTTCTGCTGGTCGGTGCCGGGCCGGGTCTTGGGATGGCCGTGGCTCGTCGCTTCGCCGACGGCGGCTATCGAGTGACCTTGGTGGCTCGCAGCACGGACGGACTCGCTGATCTCGCTGACGGCCTGGCTGACACCGGAGCCCACATTGACACGATCGCCGCAGACGCCAGCGACCCTGAAGGTCTGCGAGCTCGGATGGTTAGGTTATATGACGAGCAGGGTGCTCCCGGGCTTATCATCTACAACGCAGTCATGGGGGCTCCGGACAAGCTCCTGAGCTCGAGCGTCGAGCACCTGCAGACGGCCTATGCGGTTGACGTCATCAGCGCCATCGTCGTGACGCAGGTCGCCGCCCCGGCCATGCGGGTGGGCGGCTCCGGCACCATCATCGTGACGGGAGGCGGTTTCGCAGATCACCCGATCCCAGCCCTGGCGACCGTCTCCCTCGGCAAAGCCGCGCTGCGATCCGCCGCCACCATGCTCGGAGCCGATTTGGAGCCAGATGGCATCCGGGTGGCGACATTGACGATCGCTGGGCAGATCGTTGCGGGCACCGCCTTCGATCCCCAGAACATCGCCAAGCGTTATTGGGAGGTCGTTCATTTCGACGGTCCTTGGCAGTCCGAGTTCCGCTTCACGGGCGAATAGGGCGTGATGTCTGAGCGAGTTGCGGTCGTGACCGGCGACATCACTGCCGATCTGCCCTCGGAGGAAACCGGCTGGACCCTGGCGGGGTCCCTCGGTTCGTCGGGAAGTGGGCTCGCCCGAGACATCGACGGGGCTGTCTTCGAGTTCGTGGAGGGAAGGTGACCCCATGACGACCTTCAACCTGGAAAAGTCGGCCAAGCAGCTCACCGATGCGCTGTCCAAGGCGCCACCGCTCGCGGCGGTCCCCTTGTCCGATGCCCGTAAGGCGGTCGCAGCAGCCCAATCGGCTCCCATTCCTATGCCCGACATCGACGAATCATGGGTCACCGTGCCGTCGAACTTCGGTCAGGTGAGGGTCCGCCTCGTCAGGCCCCAAGGCGTCGCGAGCCCCTTGCCAGTCATAGTGTACCTCCACGGAGGCGGATGGATCCTGGGGAGTTCTGTCACCCACGACCTTCTCACCCGGCGGCTGGCCGTCGGAGCCAACGCCGTCGTCGCGTTCGTCGAGTACTCACTAGCGCCCGAGGCGAAGTACCCGACGCAGAATGAGCAGTCCTACGCCGCGGCCCAGTGGATCATCCAGCAGGGCACAAGCGGCGGCTTCGACACGACCCGTATCGCCGTCGCCGGTGACTCAGCCGGGGGGAACATGGCCACGGTCCTGGCCATCATGGCGAAGCAACGCGGTGACGTCCGGTTCGTCCACCAATCCCTCTACTACCCGATGACCGATGCCAACGCAGAGGACTCCGAAAGCGAAAACGACGTACTCCGCGACCAAGGCGAGGCCTACGCCGACAAGCTCCGTAACGCCGGCGTCCTCACGACGTCCGTGCGCTTCAACGGCACGATCCACGACTTCATGCGCCTCAACGCCCTCGGTCACTCCGAATCGACGCAGGCGGCGATCAGTCTCGCAGGAGCCGTCCTCCGGCGAGCATTCGGGACCGAGTAGACCCACGCCAATACAATCGTTCGCCCGACGGCCGAGCACCCCTAGCTCCAAGGAGGAACTCCCAAGCCATGGCCAAGATCCTGTGTGTGCTGTACCCCGACCCTGTCAACGGCTACCCGCCCAAGTACGCGCGAGATGACATCCCCACCCTGGAGCACTACCCCGACGGCACGACACTCCCCAGTCCCGCGGCCATCGACTTCACACCCGGCGAGCTGCTCGGATGCGTCTCGGGAGCACTAGGACTTCGTCAGTACCTGGCGACTGCCGGCCACGCCCTGGTAGTGACATCCGACAAGGAGGGCGCGAACTCGACGTTCGAGAAGGAACTCGTCGACGCCGACGTCGTCATCTCTCAGCCCTTCTGGCCGGCCTACCTGACCGAGGAGCGCATCGCGAAAGCACCGAATCTCAAACTCGCCGTCACCGCGGGAATCGGATCGGACCACGTCGATCTCAACGCGGCTATCGCAAGAGGGATCACAGTCGCCGAGGTCACCTGGTGCAACAGCGTCAGCGTGTCCGAGCACGCGGTCATGCAAATCCTCGCTCTCGTCCGCAACTTCGTCCCTTCCCACGAGTGGGCCGTAAAGGGCGGATGGAATATCGCCGACTGCGTCGAGCGCTCGTACGACCTCGAAGGCATGAACGTTGGAGTGCTCGCCGCCGGTCGGATCGGCCTGGCGGTCCTGCGCCGCCTGGCCCCCTTCGACGTCCACCTGCACTACAGCGACAAGCGCCGACTGCCAGCAGAGACAGAGCAGGAACTCGGCCTGACCTTCCACCCCGACGCCCGATCGCTCGCCACCAGCGTTGACGTGCTGTCGATCCACAGCCCACTCGTCCCGGAGACCTACCAACTCTTCAACGACGAACTGCTAGGTCAAATGAAGCGAGGCTCCTACATCGTCAACACGGCCCGCGGCGCCATCATGGACCGCGACGCCGTGGTGCGGGCCTTGGAATCGGGACAGCTAGCCGGGTACGCAGGCGACGTCTGGTACCCGCAGCCCCCGCCTGCCGACCACCCGTGGCGTGAAATGCCCTACAACGCCATGACCCCGCATACATCAGGTACCTCGTTGTCAGCCCAAGCCCGCTACGCGGCCGGAACCCGCGAGATCCTCGAGGCTTACTTCGGCGGGACACCTATCCGAGAGGAGTATCTCATCGTGCACGGGGGGCATCTCGCCGGCACTGGCGCAGTCTCATATAGCCTTGGCGGGACGGCGAGCCCGGGGAGTAGCGGACAGTGATCCTTGGATCGATCTGATCGGGCTCTTGTGCTCCATTCCCCTCCACCGGCTGGCGAAGTGATGCAGTAGACCGATATTCGGTCTCAGCGCGGACGGC
Source organism: Acidimicrobiaceae bacterium (assembly GCA_003156595.1). Classification (GTDB taxonomy): domain Bacteria; phylum Actinomycetota; class Acidimicrobiia; order Acidimicrobiales; family Palsa-688; genus PALSA-693. The sequence continues at coordinate 3,547 of PMHH01000179.1, read as the reverse complement.
GTGGGGCTACTCCGACCTGGCCACTTCGCATGAGCGATGGCCCTCGTGGCGTGGACAGATTGGCGGCCGTGTTGATCAGCGACACGTGAGAGAAGGCCTGTGGGAAGTTGCCGAGCATACGACCTTTGGAGGGGTCGTATTCTTCGGACAGTAAGCCGACGTCGTTGCTGAGGGCGCGCAGACGCTCGAAAATCTCTCGGGCTTCGTCGACGCGACCCATGAGGGCCAGATTGTCGGCCAGCCAGAAGGTGGTCATCAGGAATGTACCCTCGGTCCCTGCGAGCCCATCGACGCCGCCATCGAGTTGATACCGGCGAACGTAGCCGTCCTCGACCAACTCCTTCTGGATGGCCGCTACCGTGCCCACGATACGGGGATCGTCGGGTGGGAGGAAGCCCACGGGACCGAGCATCAGCAGACTGGCGTCGAGCAACGTGGACCCGTAGTACTGGGTGAAGGAGTTGGTGTCCTTGTCGAAGCCTCTGTCACAAACCTGGTCATGGATCCGATCCCGCAGCTGCGTCCAGTGCGCCACTCGATCCTCTGGCAGAGTCTGGTAGTCCTGCGCTAGTCGGATAGCCCGGTCGAACGCCACCCAGGCCATGACCTTTGAGTGCGTGAAATTGCGGCGCGGGCCGCGCACCTCCCAGATCCCGTCGTCGGGTTGGTCCCAGACCTGCTCCAGGTGGTCCAGGATGGCCAACAGTAGGTCTGCACTCCAGTCGACCTCCCGGGGGAAGGCGTTTCTGGCTGCGGTCAGCGCTGAGTCCAACACTTCGCCAAATACGTCGAGCTGGAATTGCGTCGAGGCCTGGTTGCCGATCCGCACCGGCCTTGACTCCTGGTAGCCCGGAAGCGCATCGAGTTCGAACTCAGTGAGGCGCCGCTCGCCGCCGACGCCGTACATGATTTGCAACTCGCCCGGGCTGCCAGCCACTGCCCGTCGGAGCCAACGGATCCAAGCGGCCGCTTCGTCGGTATAGCCAGAAAGTAGAAACGCCGCCAAGGTAAAGGTGGCGTCGCGTAACCACGAATAACGGTAGTCCCAGTTGCGAGCACCTCCGAGCTGCTCCGGCAAGGACGTAGTGGCGGCAGCACACACCGCCCCAGTTGGCTCGTAGGTCAGGGCTTTGAGGGTTATCAGCGATCGGATTACGTCGTCGCGCCATTCGCCCTCGTAGGTGCAACGACTGACCCAGTCGCGCCACCAACGCCGGGCGTGAGTTCGGGCCGCCAGGCTGTCCAGTGGAGGAGGGGTCGGTCCCGTCGAGGGGAACCAGGTGAGCAAAATGATCGGCGCGTGTTTGGGTCAATCTCAAAGGAGGCCACGGTGGCTTGGTCTTTTCCGGTCAGCGGAACGGGACTGTGGAAGCGCAGGCCGTCGCTGCCCGCAACCATCACTAGACCGTCGCCGGTGGCAGTAACCCAGGGGGTGATGGCCCCGTACTCGAATCGTACGATCAACTCCATTTCCATCTCCGCCGTGCCATCCCGCCCCTCCACGATCCGATGAACGGTGGGGTCCGTGTAGTTGGGCGGCATAAAGTCGATCACCGCCACGCGGCCTGATGCGGTCTCGAATACGGTCTCCAGGACCAGTGTCTCCTTTTCGTAGCTGCGGGACACGGACAGGACAGCTTCCTTGGGGGCAATCAACCAGCGACCATTGTCTTTGGTCCCCAGCAGAGCTGCAAAGGCCGCCCCGGAATCGATTCGCGGGGCGCACCACCAGTCGATAGATCCGTGGCGATCGACCAACGCGACCGTTCTGGTGTCACCGATGATGGCGTAGTCCTCGATCCTTGCTGGCACTAGTTTCCCCTACGTCGGTCCAACGTGCGCGAGGCATTCTTATCGAACCTCGCCTTGTCTTCTCAGCTTCGCCCGGCCAGGCTCAGAATCTCGTAACAGCGCTGGTCCGGTACCGGCACGCCCTGGTCCTTTCCAGCCGTATGTACGCTGCCGCCAGACCGTCGAGCCGACTCCGGACGCTCTGGGAGTCAGCCTGCAACTCGTAGAGACAGAAGAGCGCCGAACCATTCGCGGTTCGGCGCTCTTCTGCCCGGCTACCCGTGGACCATTAAAGCCAGCCACACGGGTTGCACTCGGTGATCCAGCCATTCACGACGAGTTCGAAGTACTCGTCGGCGTTGAAGGTGCTGGCATACAACTCCACCGCGGTGCCGTTGGCCACTCCCGGTGTGAAGATGGACTGGGTCCCGCTGTTGGCAACCCACGACACCAAATTGTTTCCGCCATAACCACCCCAGCCCCAGTTTTGGTTGGTGATCGGCTCACAGTTCCACTGCACGATGCGGGTTCCGTCGGTGGCCCCACCCAAGGCATCAAGGCACCACCCGCTTCCCTCGTTCTCGAAGTTGATGTCATGTCCGGAGCCCTGTACCCCCCATTGCTGAAGGGAGTTGCCGTTGCAGGGCTCCTCAACAATCGCGTCCCCGGTTGATTGGGCCAGATCTCCCGGGGCGGGCTGGAGGCACTTGCCGCTCAAGCCGCTCTCGATCGCGTAAAGGTCGGTATCGGCGTGGGCTACCGACGGGAACGCCAGCAACGCCAGACTAGAGGCGGTTGCCACTGTTACAACGCTTGCTAGCAGTTTGCTGAATGCTCTTTTCATCATCTTTCTCCTTGTCGTGTAGGGGCGGGCCGCGCCGCTCTCAGGGTGGGACAAGCCACCATCGAAAGCGTCGGGGCCCCCGTTGTTTGCCCTATTTCCAATCCAACGTACCTGTGGTACGTCGGAGTCATACTCTCGGTATGGATCTTGTCATACTGATAGTATGGCTGTCAAGCTTGGGCGGAAAGAATTCGCTGAAGACGACTGCACGTGGGTACTTGCGGAATCGGTCTGGCCCTGCTGGCGGCAGTCACCGACCGGGGACCCGCCTTGGATGCCACTCTGGCGATCTCGCTTTTCCTGCTGGCTTGGTGGGGCGCGTTTCGACGTGTGTCAGGTGCGGTGAACCACGAGTCGAGGTGGCGCGGCCAGGGTCTGGTAGATGACGCAGTACCGTTCGGTGGTTGCCACGAGCTGGTCGAGGTCGTCGGACGGGGCGGTGGAGTGGAGGTTGAAGAGCAGGCGGATCTCACCGAAACCGACCGGGGTATCCCGGTCGACGCCGAGCGTGCCCCGAAAGTCGAGGTCGCCTTCGGCGGTGATCGTTCCGGTCACCTCGATGCCGCGGTTGGTGGCGACCGAGCGGAGGGTGACGCCGGCGCAGGCCACGAGAGCTTGGAGCAGCATGTCGCCTGAGCAGGCCAGCGAGCCGTCGCCGCCGGTGGCGGGGTGTAACCCCGCTTCGACCAGGGCGTGACCGGTCGCCACCGAGCAGGCCACCTCGCTGTCTGAGAGCTGCCCCTGTGCTCGCAGGGTGATGATTGCCGCTCCTGGGTCGTCGCGGTAGCGCTGTTTGATGGGGCGCTGGATGTCTTTTAGCTGGGCGGCGTCCACGGCCTGGCGCCTAGTCGCCGGTGGAGGGGTCGATCTCGGTGGTGATGCGCGAGACTCGGTCGGCGGGGAAGCCGCCGC
>PMHH01000099.1 GCA_003156595.1 Acidimicrobiaceae bacterium | reverse complement strand
GGCACGCCCGAGCAGGTGGCGCGGCGGATCATCGAGTACCGCAAGCTCGGGGTCGACCTCATCCTCACCGGGTTCCTCCACTACCACGAGGAGGTCGAGCGCTTCGGCCGCGACGTGCTGCCGATCGTGCGCGAGCTGGAGATCGAGAACGGGCTCGATCCCGCCGCGGTGCCCGATCCGGCCGCCGGCCTCTCGCACGAGGATCCGGTCCTCACGACAGCCGGATGAGATGACCGTCACTGAGCAGGCCCGTCCGACGGTGATCGCCTCCGGGGAGGAGGCGATCACCGTGGCCCGCCGGTTCGCTGCGTCGATCGCCGACGGGGTGATCGAACGCGACCGGGCCGGAGCGCTTCCCGTAGCCGAGCTCGCCGCCTTCGACGCCAGCGGCCTGCTCGGGCTCACCGTGGCGCGCGAGGACTGGGGCTCCGGGCTCCCGCCGAGTGTGCTTGCCGAGGTGGTACGGACGATCGCCGCCGTCGACCCGGCGGTGGCCCAGGGACCTCAGGGCCACTACCTGTTCACCGACGTCGTGGCGGCGTTCGGAACCGACGCCCAGCGGCGCCGGTTGTTCGGCGACGCCCTGGCCGGCCGCCGGATCGCCAACGCCCTGGCCGAGCGGGGTGGGGCTCACGCCCAGGACCTGAAGACGAGGCTGAGTGCCGGGGGCGTCGCGCCGGGGCCCATGCGTCTGAACGGACGCAAGTACTACGCCACCGGCGCGCTCACCGCGCACTGGATCGCGGTGACCGCACTCGACGAGGCGGGCCGCCTCGCGCTCGCGTTCGTCGAGCGCGAGGCCGACGGAGTCTCGCTCGACGAGGACTGGGACGTGATGGGGCAACGGGCGACGGTCAGCGGCAGCGTTTCCTTCGAGAACGTCGCCGTCGACCCCGAGCTCGTCCTCGATTACGCAGCCTGCTTCGAGGTGCCTCAGCAGATCGGCGCGCGCGCTCAGCTCTACCACGCATCGATCCAGGTCGGCATCGCCGGCGGCGCGCTGCGGGACGCGCGGCAGTTCGTGGTCTCCAAGGCACGGCCGTTCTTCGAGGCCGCGCGGGCGGGCTGGGCCGAGCGGGCGCTCGACGACCCGCACACGATTCACCGCTTCGGACGGCTCGCCACCCAGTTGGCGGCTGCCGAGGCGCTTCTGCGCGACGCGGCGCATACGCTCGACGAGATCGGGCTCGTGCCCGCCGGCGAGGAGGCCGCCGCGAGGGGTTCCATCGCCGTGGCCCGAGCGAAGGCGTTCGGCAGTGAGACGGCGGTTCAGGTGGCGAGCGACCTGTTCTCGCTGACCGGGGCGAGCGCCGCCGACGTGCGCCATGACCTCGACCGCCACTGGCGCAACGCCCGCACCCACGCAAGCCACGACCCGGCCGATTGGAAGTACCACCACGTCGGCAGCTATCTGCTGAGCGGGACGCCGCCACCCAACCACGGCCAGCTATGAGCACCGAGCCGGCGTACGCTCCTGCGGCGAATCTCCTGCGCCGCGCGCTCGGCCATTTCGCCACCGGCGTCACCGTCATCACCTCGGTCGGCCCCGATGGTGAGCCGGTCGGGACGACGGCCACCGCGGTCGCGTCACTGTCGCTCGATCCTGCCCTGCTCCTCGTCTGCCTGGACTGGCGCAGCGCGACGCTCGGCGCGATCGCCGGCCACCGCGCCTTCGCCGTCAACGTGCTCGCCCACGGCCAGGAGGCGCTGTCGATCAATTTCGCCCGGCGGGGCGAGGCTGCGATGTGGGCAGAGGTCGCCTATGACCGCTGGCCGTCGGGCAACCCGCGCCTCGAGGGTGCGCTGGCCGGAATCGACTGCGCGCTCGAAGACGTGCTCACCGGAGGCGACCACGAGATCGTGATCGGCCGGGTGCGCGAAGTGGGCACGGACCCGCAGGGCCGACCGCCGCTGCTCCACTGGTGCGGTCGGTACGCCGGACTGGAGCACCGGTGAGCTCGCTCGCAGTAGCGGCCGAGCGCTTCGCCGCGGGCGAGCCGGCGCTCGTGGCCGGACTGGACGGCGAAGGGGCCGTCCTGGCTATCGCAGCCGCCCAGGCGGACGCCGCGGGACTCGAGGCGCTCCACGAGCTTGCCGGCGACATGGTCGTGCTCGCCCTGGAGACGGCGATCGCCGAGCGCCTGCAGCTGTCGGCCCCGCGCGGCGCGAGCCGGCGGCGCTCGGGAATGCAGCTCGCCACTCCCATCGACGCCACCGACTGCCGCGACGGCTGGTCACTCACCGATCAGGCACACACCATTCGCGTAGCGGCCGATCCCGAAGCACAGCCGCGCGATCTCACGGTTCCCGGTCACGTGCACGCCGGCCAGGTCGACGGCGCTCAGTCGCGGGCGCCGTCCGTAGCGCTCGAGCTCGCCCGTGCCGCCCGGCAACCCGCCGCCGTCGTGCTGAGCTCGGTGCTGGACCGCGCCGGGCGGCCGGTATCGCTGTCGACGGCGCAGGGCAGCGACCGCCTGCACGCCCTGGCCTGCGCCCCGATCGACGAGCTGTGCGGGCTGGCGGTAACGCGCCGCTCTCCGCTCGAGTCGGTCGGCTGCACGCTCCCGACCCGGCTCGGCGACTTTCGTGTGCTCGCCACCACCACCGCGGACGGTGGCGAAGTGACCGTCACCCTGATCCACGGCGAGCCGGCGGCCCGGCCCCATCCCCTTGTCCACACCCACGTCGCCTGCCTGCTGGGAGACGCCTTCGGGTCGCTGCTATGCGACTGTCGCCGGCGACTCGAGCGGGCGACCGACGAGATCCTCCACGCGGGCGCGGGCATGATCATCTACGTCAAGCCCGCCGATGGAGATTCCTTCGTCTGCCCGCGAGCGGGGTCGGCGTGACCCCGCCCACCATCCTCGGGATCGTCGGTAATCCGCGCCCCGAGTCGCGAACGCACAATCTGTGCCGCACGCTCGTGCGCGCCCTCTCCGCCGCGCTGCCCGGAGGCGCCGAAACCGATGAGGTCGATCTCGCCGTCCTCGGCCCGCGAGCCCTCGATCCCGCGGACGCGGACGCTATCGCCGCCGTCGAGCGAGTGCTCGCCGCCGACGTTCTCGTGCTGGCCAGCCCCACCTACAAGGCCACCTACTCCGGCTTGCTCAAAGGGTTCCTGGACCGACTCGGGACCGGTGCCCTGGGCGGAGCGCCGGCCGTGCCGATCATGCTCGGCGGCGCCCCCGATCACCGCTTGGCCATCGACGTGCACTTCACCCCGCTGCTCCTCGAGCTCGGCGCCAGCGCTCCGGTTCGAGGTCTCTTCGTCCTCGAATCGGAGACGGAGGATTTCGCTGCCCGTGCCCAGGCCTGGGTAGCCGAGCACCATGGCGCCCTTTTCGGGCCGATCACCTCGTGTGCAGCGTCACCGTCTCCAGCGTTGTCAGGGGCGGCAGGGTCAACGGTTTCGTAAGGGAGAGCACCACCACTCGCACGCGTAGCGAGCGGCGCTTGGCCAGCAGCGTCCGTCCGGTCTCGTTGAGCGACAGCCTGATCAGGCGGGAATGGCCGGGCTGGAGGGTAAAGCGCACCGAGCANNCCGCCTGGGCCTCGGCCTCGTCTCGACAGGATCGCGGGCCAGGGCAAAGGAACTCCAACGACACGGGCGGGCCCTGGCTCGCGCCGGCGGACGCCTTCGGCGGCACGAGCCAAATCTCCAGCGTGAGGCTGCCCACGATGCCGTCGTCCTGCTGGTAGCTGACCGCCAGCAGCGGGTAACCGAACTTCTGCTGCGAGGTGATCGCGAAGGTCATCGTCCCGCCGATGCTGAGGCTCCCGACGTTCACGTGCATCGGCCCGGTGAACGCGGTCCCGGACTCGTTGAGCGTTCCCGTGAAGCGCCCGAGCAAGCCCTCCTGGAGCTTCCCGACGTTTGCGTTCCAGGTAGCGCTCAGCGTCTTGCCATCGCCGCTCATGTGGAGCTGGAAGGCTGAGAGCGTATAGGCCGAGTTCAGCCATTCACCGCTGAGGTCCTGTGTCGCTGCCGCGCGTGCGGGGGAGACCAGGAGGGCAATCGCGAGAAAGGCTAAAGCGGCGGCGATCCGGAGCTTCGCCGTGAGATCAGGAGTAGTCAGAGCCATGATCGGCCTTCCCGTCGAGACGCCCCCCACCGGAGAGCCTCGTGGAGAGCGGGGGAATCTACACGGCCTGGTCGGGTCCGGTGCGGATCGACCGGGCCCCTGAGCCGCGCGCGAGATACCCGTGCTGACACGGTGGACGGACGCGCCGCGAGAAACTACCTTCCGCCGAAGGGAACGGTGCGAGCCAATACCGGGAGGCATTCAGGTGGGCAAGGGATCGGGCAAGCGGGCGGCGGCGAAGAGTCGTCGGGACGATGCGGGCGAGCAGCGCGGGTTGGGGCGGCGGGTCGGCCGGCGCGCCTTCGTGGGAATGGCGGCCGGCGGCGGTGCGACGCTGGCGGAGCTCGCCGTGGCGGTCGCGCCGGCGTCGGCCGGCACCACCGTGTCGACGCGTTACGTCTCGACGATCGGGACCGTTGCGCAGCCAGGCCAGCTGCGGCAGCTCACTTCGTCGATCGCCGGCGAGCGGGTCGACGCAGGCGGGTTCTGGGCGATCGGAGACGGCGGTGGCGGCGAGTTCTACTGGGACACGTCGAGCCACACGGGGGACAACGGAGGCACGATCATCGTGCCGGCCGGCAGCACGACCGGACGCTGGGTCCGGCTCACCGGTCTCTTCGTCGAGGCCGACGCCGGCTGGTGGGGCGTCAAGGCGAACGGCTCTGCCGACGACACGGCCGCGCTGCAGCAGGCGATCACGACGACGGCGGGGCTCTGCGTGCTGCGACTCCCGAACGGCATCAGCAACGTCTCCGAGATCATCGTCATCCCGGCCTACGCTCACATCGTCGGTCCTGGCGCGACCTACGCCGGAGGGGGCGATCTGGTCGGTGCCTGGTGGCAGTGGAAGGGCAGCGGCACCGGGACCGTGTGCATGATTGGCACGACCACCCAGACGACGCCGGTCGTGGGGATCCTCCTCGAGGACTTCGGCATCAGCGGCGCAACGGGCGGCAATTCTTCGGGCATCACGGCGATGAGCATCGTGTCCGCCCCCGGCGGCAACGGCGCGACCGGAGGCGCCGGCGCCAACGGCGGTGCGGGCGGCTCCGCGATCGGCGGCGCGGTCGACGCTATCTCTCAGGTGACGGTGGGCAGCGGCGTCAGCTACAGCTCGGACTCCGTCACGGCCGGCGCGGGTGGCACCGGAGGCACCGCAGGCACCGGGGGCGCTGCCGGCACGGGCGGAGACGGCGGGACTGGTGGCCGCGCCTCAGACGGAACCCAGGAGCCGAACGGAGCACAAGGCCGGTCCGGACAGTCCGGCGCCACCGGCAAGAACGGAACGACGGGACCGAACGGGACCGCGTCCGGGCAGGACACCAACTTCTGATCGCCGGCCGGCGTCGGGGCCGTCCCTGTGGGGGGCGGCTCGGCGCGACCAGAAACGCATGACCACGCGCGCCTCACGCATCCGGAAAGTGATCGACGATCTCATCCACCTGATCCTCGGGCTTGAGATCGCGACCCGCACCGCGATGGCCGCTCTGCCCGCTACGCGTACGCCGCACGCCCTCCTCGCGCCTCAGCTCCTTGGCCTTCGTACGCGCCTCCGCTCGCCGCTGCGCACGTGACTTGGGCGGATCCGATGACGGCGGCAACGAGCTCGTCCGCGAATCCAGACGCGCCGGCGCCTCGAGTCGCGTTAGCCGATCCTCGTGCTGCTCAACCTTCCAACCTCAGCACCACGTTCTGCCTTCCACCTCGCTATGGGGCCCGGCAACTCGGGCTCTGGCAGCCTGAAGGCCGCCTGGACCGTCAGAGAGCGCGCGAAACCGCTGCTTGAATGTCCTCGGATCTGGCCAGGTGGCACCTCGTTCAGTGGCACCTCGTTCAGGATTCGAACCCGTGCTCGCAGTGGCTCTCTGGATGAAGGGCTCATCCGCCACTCGCACTGCGTCATGGCTGCAGCCGAACTCGTAATCCGGCACGCATCAGCGGGTGCGTTCGACTCGTCGTCGTAGCGGTCGAGCGGCCCTCTCAACCGGCCGCGGCCATCCACGTCTCTCATCAGGCGCGGTCGAACTCTCGACTCGTCCGAAGGCTGGCGGCCCGGTAGCCATCTCGCCGCACCTTGGCGTGAGAGCCCACCAGAACGATCACGTCGCCGGCAAGCTCGGGCGAAAGGTTCGCATTGTGTAAGGCTGGGTGCACGACTTGACGGCATCCGAACCTTTGTCAGCGAAGGCGGCCTGGGCCCGGTCGCTGCCGCCGTGATGGAGATCTTGAAGACCAGCCCGATGTCGCGCGGACCGGTCCGCCTCAGCTGCGTCCCCTCGAGGTCGACCGCGTATGGCGCATCGACCAGTTCCACGGCTCGCGTCCACGCTGCCAAATGTCCTTGCCGGAGCGCCCGGCCTGCGCCATGATCGGTGATCGTGGACGCGGCCGAGGCGCAGGAGCTGTATGAGCTTGCGGAGGCAGGTCGGGCCGCGGCCCGGACGCACGTGCCCGACGCGGAGAAGCCCATCGAGGCTCGCTACCCCGACATCCAGGCTGCACTGCAATGGCACCTCGACCGCGGCGAGACCACCGCAGGCTGCCAGCTCGCGAACGCGCTGGTCACGTTCTGGCTGGCGACGAACCGCATCCCCGACGGTGACGCATGGTTCAGTCGGCTGCTCACTCCACCGGGTGAGGCCGACGCCACCCGCGCCTTGGCGCTGCACGAGCATGGCTACCTCGTGTTCTGGAGCGGCGAGCACGACCGGGCGGCTGAGCGCTTCCGCGAGTCGCTCGACCTGGCAGCCTCGCTGGATGACGCCTCGCTCCAGGCGCTGGCGTTGGCGGGGCTCGCGCGTGTCGCGCTCTACACCGATGCCGCTGAGGCGGTCCGCCTGCTGCGCAAAGCCCTCGAGCTCACGCGAGACCTGTCTGATGACGACCCCGGGAAGTCGAGCACGGTGCACGTGCTCGGCCCCGCCCTTCAGATGTCGGGCGACCTCGAGGGCGCACGCGAGGTGATCGGGCAGCGGCTGGCCGCGGCGGAGCGTCAGGGCGACGCGTTCGTCGTGTGGACCGAGTCGGCGAACCTGAGCATGGTGGAGCGGCAGCTCGGCAATCTCGACCGAGCCGAGGAGCTCTCNNTGGGCGCGGCCGCGTCGCTGCTGGAGCGCGGCGGTGGCGAGTGGCCCCCCGACGAGCTCGAGCAGTTCAAAGAGACGGAGGCGACCCTGCAACGAGCCCTGCCAGCGGCCGAGTTCGACCACGCTCGCGCCGAGGGTGCTGCGATGTCGCGCCAGCAGGCCATCGCGTACGCCCTGTCCTAGGTACAGCCGTGAGCAACGATCCGTACGACGCGGCGCTCGACCGTGCTGCCGGCGCGGCAAAGGCGTGGCTGGCGCGTGTCGATGAGCAACTGGTCGACCGGGGCGGCCGACATAGACGCCTCGGTCGCTGCCGTGGCACGAGCCGTCCGTGCCGCAGCCGGCAGCCACTGAACCGCGCATCCAAGCGCAGCCGCGGTCCGGCGTCCGGGGAGTGCCAACGACTGGTCCGCCTTCCGGCCGGTGGCAGAGAGATCTTCCTGCAGTCTCGCTTCATGGATCGGGTCGGGTGAGGACGCCGGCTAGAGACATGCCGGATGTCCCCGCGACGGAACCTCGCTCGAGGTCGGTGTTGGCCGACGAAATGCCGTAACCGTCGCGCCGAGCCTTCGCATGACGGCTCGCCAGAGCAATCGGCTCGCCCGTCACGACCAGCCCTGAAAGGTTCGCATTGTGGAAGGCTGGGTGCACTGGCTGACTGGCTGGCTGGGATTGCATCTAGACGGACAGACCTCCGTGGCAGTCCGCGGCTTGGGATGGAGGTCTGTCCGTTTCGATGCCGATTTCGGCCTCGCGGCGGACAGACCTTCGTGATTGGGCGGCCGCTCACCTCCAGGTCTGTCCGTTTGGGCTCCCAGGAGGCCGAGATCGCCGACATGCACCGCGTCATGACTAGCGTCGCTCAGCCTGGCGCGGACAGGTTGCCTCGCTAATCAGCGTTGGGAGGCGAAACCGAGACTAGGTGGGAACCTGAGGTGGACTTCGGGCGTGCTAGGAGCGTGGCTGAAATGGGAGTTTCCTTAAGGCGGATCGAACGTGCTGCTTTTTCGCCTAGACGCCTGTTGGCGGTGATTGGGGTGACGACCTTCATCGTGGTCGGGGCGCCCGCCGTGGCTAGCGCGGCCCGCAACCCGGCGTCCGTCCGAGTGGCACAGAGTGCGGGTGGGTGCTACCTGTCGCTCAACCCGTCCTCAGGACCGGTAGGGACCGTAGTGTCCATAATCGGCTCCACCGCTACATGTCGGGACGGAGGTCAGGGTGGAGAGTTCGGTTTCTTCGACGAGTACGCCGCTATCGAAATCACTGCTCTACCTGCAGCCGGTTCGTTCGCCTTCGACTTTCGTATCCCGGCGACTATGCCCTCGGGCCAGTTCGACTCGGCGGTCTTCGGTCACCTCGGGGGCGGACCAGTTGGGCCAGGGCCTGCGGGTTTCCTGACCAACATGGGCGCCCCGCTCAACGCAACCTTCGATGTCACTGCGGCGCCGCCTGGATGGGCTGATTACAGCACGATTATGGCCACCACAACCCGGTATGGCTCGAGGACCAATATCCCGCTCTACGACATCGTCCGCTCGGACGGCTACATCGACACGTTTGGCCCGGTGTGGCCGGCAGGCAACGCCGGCGGGCTGGCGCTCGAGGCGCCTATCGTGGGTTCCGCTATCACCTCCAGGCCAAGCGGTTCGCTGTTCGTCGTCAACAACATCGGATACTGGATGGTCGGGTCCGACGGTGGGGTGTTCAGCTTCGGCGACGCCAGCTTTTACGGTTCTCTCGGCGACGTGCATCTCAACCAACCGATCGTGGGCATAGCCGCTACCCCGTCGGGGCAGGGCTACTGGCTGGTCGGAGCGGACGGCGGAGTATTTAGCTTCGGCGACGCCAAGTTCTTCGGCTCGCTCCCGGCCGAACACGTAGCGCCGGCCAAGCCAATCGTGGGGATCGCTCCGACCGCCGACGGCGATGGCTACTGGCTCGTCGGAGCGGATGGCGGGGTGTTCAGCTTCGGCGACGCCATCTTCTATGGATCGATGGGCGGCAAGGTTCTCAACGCCCCCGTGATCGCCATGGCGGCCACGCCTAACAGCCACGGCTACTGGCTGGCGGCCCGCGACGGCGGGGTCTTCACCTTCGGAGACGCCCCGTTTGACGGATCGGCGGCGGGCGGCCCGCAGCAGTTCCCAATGGTGGCCATAGCCCCTACTGCCAACGGCAACGGATACTGGCTCCTTGGCCAAGACGGTGGGGTCTTCACCCTCGGAGACGCCCAGTTCCTGGGCTCCGGGCGAGGTGGACCCGGACAGGGCGCTCCAACGCAATGACGCTGTTTCAGCCGCAATCTCGATGTAAGCGCCGACTATTTCCTGACGGCGGAGAGAGCCTGACCTTCTTCTGCGCGGCCGGTGTCGCAGGTCGGCAGCTGTAAAGGGCGCAAAAAGGTCGGGCGGTGGGCGATAATCGAGCGATGGGCATGCCGAGCGGAGTCGTGACCCTGCTGTTCACCGACATCGAAGGATCGACCCGGCTGTGGGAGGAACAGCCTGAGTTGATGGCCGTCGCCCTCGGACGGCACAACGACATACTGCGGGCCGCGGTCGAGACCAACCGAGGCGTCGTATTCAAGACCGTGGGTGACGCCTTCTGCGCGGCCTTCTGCGTCGCCGCCGACGCGGTGACAGCAGCGATGCAAGCCCAGTGGAAACTGGTTTCCGAGCCTTGGCCCGAGTCATTGACGATTCGGGTGCGCATGGGCGTCCACAGCGGCAACTGCCTCGAGCGGGACGCCGACTACTTCGGTCCGACGGTCAACCGGGTGGCCCGGCTGGAAGCGACCGCCCACGGCGGGCAGATCGTGTGCTCGGCGGCGACGGTGGGACTGCTCCATGGCCCCGAACGATCGGACTTCGCCTTGCTGGACCTGGGCGAGCACCGCCTCAAGGACCTCGGCGTCGCGGAGCGCGTGTACCAGGTTCACGCTCCCGGGTTGCAGGACCGGTTTCCACCCCTCCGGTCGCTCAGCAACCCCGCGCTCGCCAACAACCTGCCGGTCCAGGTCACGGGATTGGTCGGCCGGGACACGGAGATGGGCGAGATCCGCTACCTGCTGGCCACCTCGAGGCTCGTTACCCTCACCGGGGCAGGCGGCGTGGGCAAGACTCGCCTCGCCCTCCAAGCTGCCGCCGAGATGGTCGACGCCATCGGTGACGGAACCTGGCTCGTCGAGCTGGCCAACTTCTCGGATCCCGAGCTGGTGCCGGCGGCGGTCGCAGAGGCGGTCGGTCTCGCGGAGGAGTTGGGCCGCTCCCGGTTCGACTCCGTCGTCGAGGGGCTAAGGGAACGGTCGCTTCTCCTGGTGCTGGACAACTGCGAACACGTGGTGGACAGCTGCGCCAAGCTGGCGAACGCGCTCTTGCGCGCCTGCCCCCGGGTGGCCATCCTCGCCACCAGCCGCGAGCCGCTGGCTATCGCCGGCGAGTGCATCTACCGCGTTCCCTCACTGTCCTTTCCCGACACGCCTACCCGCCTCGACACCCATGAGCTGCTGGAGTTCGACGCCGTCCGGTTGTTCGTGGAGCGGGCGGCCGAACAACAACCCGGCAGGTCCTTCGATGACAGCGAGATGTCGGCCCTGGCGTCGTTGTGCCGGCGGCTCGACGGCATCCCGCTCGCGATCGAGCTGGCCGCGGCCCGCCTCCGATCGCTGTCGATCCGCGAGATCGAGGCCAAACTCGACGATCGGTTCCGCATCCTGTCCGGCGGGAACCGGACTGCCTTGCCCCGCCAGCGGACGCTGCGCGCCATGATCGACTGGTCGTACGACCTGCTCAACGAGCCGGAGCGGCAAACCTTCGAACGACTGTCCGTCTTCGCCGGCGGTTGGGACCTGGAGGCAGCCGAAAACGTGTGTATCACCATGTCGGCCGACCCATGGGACGTCATCGACATCCTTGCCTCCCTCGTGGACAAGAGCCTCGTTCAGGCGCAGCGCGAGGGGGCGGTGACCCGATACCGGTTGCTCGAGTCCGTACGTCAGTACGCGGCCGATTGCCTTGGCAACCGCGGCGCCGAGGCGAGAGCAGCGCTGAAGGATGCTCACAGTCGCTACTACCTCGATTGGGCCGAAGTGCGGACGCGCTCGCTGATCGGCAGCGAGCAGCAGGTGGGGCTGGCCCGATACGAAGTCGAGCACCCCAACCTCACGGCGGCACTCGAGCACCTCCTGGACGACACGGCCGAACCAGAGGCCGCGCTCCGCCTCGGTGCGGCTCTGCGATTGTTTTGGATGATCCGCGGCCACCTGGCCGAAGGGGTGGAGGCGATGACGCTGGCGCTGGAGCGCTCGAGTGGGCTCGGCGCGTCCCCGGCTCGGGGAGCGGCGTTCAACTGCCTCGCTCCCATGCAGCTACGTCGTGGTCAGCCGATGGCCGCCCGCCAAGCCTGGCGGGAGGGGCTCGTGATCGCCAGAGCCGTCGGTGACTCGCGAGGCGAGGTCGAGGCACTCATCGGGCTCAGCCAGGTTGCCATGGCCGTGGGCAATCACGACACCGCAGTGTCGGGCGCGGGCGAAGCGGTGGACGCGGCCCGCCGGCTCGGCGACGACGACGAGACGGCCCGAGCGCTGGGCAACCTTGGCCTGATACTCGACCGGCCGGACGAGGCCGAGCGGGCGCGCGCCGCGTACACCGAATCACTGGAGATCCGCGCCTCGCTCGGAGACCAGAGACGGCTTGGCGTGGTCTTCGCCAACCTCGGCAGCTTCGAGCTGGCGCAAGGCGACCTCGGGCTGGCCCGAGCTCACAGCGAACGAGCACTCGCCATCGCCGAAACTCTCGACGACCCATATCAGCAGGGGCTCATCCTCTTCAATCTCGCGCTGGCGCACCTGCTCGACGGCGACGTCACCGCTGCGTCGGTTCGGTGCGAGGAAGCTGTCAGGTTGGCGGAGCGGAGTCACAACCAACCCGGAATGGGGTATGCGTTACTCGGGATGGCCCTCTGTCGTTCGGCGGGCCAGCCCGTCGTGGCCGCACGGCTGCACGGCTGCTCCGACAGGATCCTCTCCGACCTCGGGCTGGTGGCGCAGCCGTTCGACCTGCGCCAGCGCGACGACGACCAGGCTGCCCTTCGGCGCTTGCTCGGCGACCAACGGTTTGAAGAGGCCCATCGCGAAGGACGCGCCCTCAGCGACGCCGAGGGCGTCGCTCTCGCTACCGCTCCTCCGGCGCCGGCCGCCGAACGTGTGGGTGGCGAGCAGCTCCCGAGCAGTCGCGTCTCCCCCGACTCCTGACCTACGCCACTAGCGGCAACTGGCGCAGAGGCCCAGGACGTCCAGACGGTGACTGTGAGGTTGGAAGCCCTCGGTCTCGGCGAGCTGATCGACGGCCTTGGTCACACTTCGCTCGAACGCGGCGGTAGGAGTTACGTCGATGACCTTTCCGCAGTCGACACAGAGGAGGTGATGGTGGTGCTCGGTGAGGTCCTCGGCGAGCTCGAAGCGGGCGAACTCGTCGTTGGCCGCGACTCGGCGGACCAGCCCCACGACCTGAAGGTCGACAAGATGGCGGTAGGCGGAGCTGCGGGGTAGCCGGGGAAGCCTCCCCGCGATATCGCCGATGCTCACCGGGTGACCGACGCTGACCAACAGATCGATGATGGCGCGCCGGCCGGGCGTGTACCGCTGATCGACGCGGCGGAGGCGAGCCTCGACCAGGTCGTGGAGGTCATCGGCCATACCGTCGGCTGACATCGTGGTCTTTTCTACTCGCTCGCTGAACTCGTCGTGGGCGGAATGGCTGATGCCAGGAAAATGGACGATCTGGTGAGACGCCCGCGCCCGTGTCCGAGCCCGGGAATCTCACTTGCAATGAGACTCAGTCTAAGACTATGTTCGGAACGTGGGCAGTGGCAAGGAAGCGGCAATCGGACAGGGACCAATCGGACAGGGACGGGGGAGCCTGAGAAACCGCACGGGACTGCGGGTCGCCGCCCTGCTCGCCGCTGGCGCAGCCCTGGTCATGGCGGCGCCGGCCTGCGGCAGCAGCGCCAAGGCCTCGGGCGCGATGGAGCCGGGGGTGGTCAACGCGATAGGAGCGGAAAACGAGTACGCCGACGTCCTGGCTCAGATTGGAGGCCCGTACGTGCATGTGTC
The DNA here is from genome assembly GCA_003156595.1 of Acidimicrobiaceae bacterium. Lineage (GTDB taxonomy): Bacteria > Actinomycetota > Acidimicrobiia > Acidimicrobiales > Palsa-688 > PALSA-693. The sequence goes on along the minus strand of PMHH01000099.1, from coordinate 10,105 downwards.
CTCGATCCTCAACAACCCCAATACGGATCCGCACACCTTCGAGTCGAGCCCGAGCGTGGCGGAGGAGATCAGTGCCGCCGGGCTGATTGTGCAGAACGGGGTTGGCTACGACACCTTCATGAACAAGATCGAGTCGGCGTCGTCGAACTCCAACCGCAAGGTCATCGTGGTGCAGCACCTGCTCGGGCTGCCCGACAGCACTCCCAATCCCCACTTGTGGTACGACCCGATGACGATGCCGGCGGTGGCGCAGGCCGTGGCCGCGGACCTTTCTGGTCTCCTGCCGTCGGAGGCCGGCTATTTCCAGGCCAACGTCCAAAAGTTCGACGCTTCGCTGACGCCATGGTTGAACGCCATCGCGGCCTTCAAGGCGAAGTACGGGGGTACGCCGGTAGCGACCACCGAGCCGGTCGCCGATTACATGCTGGCGGCGATGGGGACGGACAACCTGACGCCATTCGGTTTTCAGGCTGACATCATGAACGGGGTGGACCCGAGTCCCCAGGACATCTCGTTGGAGAACGGCTTCTTCACCAATCACCAGGTCAAGGTCTTTTGCTACAACCAGCAGGTCGTCGACTCGCTCACGACGTCGATCCGACTGACCGCCCAGAGGAACGGCGTACCGGTGGTGAGCGTGTACGAGACGATGCCCACGCCTGGCTACGACTACCAGTCGTGGATGCTCGCGGAGGTCAACGCCATCCAGAACGCCGTGGCCAACGGGGTCTCGACGGAGCACCTGTGACCGACGCGCCCCGGCCTCCAAATGACGGTGGCGAGATCCTCGCCGTGGACGGGGTCAGCGTCTCGCTGGCGGGACGGCAGATCCTCGACGATGTGACGTTTCGGGTCGGTACAGGAGAGTTCACCGGGCTGATCGGGTCCAATGGAGCGGGCAAGACCACACTGCTGCGCGTGATCCTCGGGCTGCAACGGCCCGCTGCGGGCGAGGTCCGCATGTTGGATCAGCCTCGAGGCCGCCGGAACCGCTCGATCGGCTACGTCCCCCAGAAGGTCCTGCTCGATCCCGACATGCCGATGCGAGCCAGGGACCTGGTGGCTCTCGGCATCGACGGGCACCGCTTTGGCTTCCCGATGCCGTCCAAGGCGCGCCGAGCCGCGGTCGACGAGATGCTGCGGGCGGTCGCCGCTGACGGCTTCGCCGACGCTCGCGTCGGCAACCTATCCGGGGGAGAGCAGCAGCGGGTGCTGATCGCGCACGCCTTGATCAGCCGACCGCGGCTCCTTCTCCTCGACGAACCGTTGGCCAACCTCGATCCTGGCAACAGAGAGGAGATCATCGGCTTGCTGCGCCGGATCGCGACCGAGCAGCACATCGCCATTGTGCTCTCCGCCCATGAGATCAACCCGCTGCTGCCGGTCATGGACCGCATCGTCTACATCGCAGCCGGTCGGGCCGCCAGCGGCACGACCGATGAGGTGGTCCGCACCGAAGTGCTCAGCGCCCTCTACGGCCATCACGTCGACGTCATCCACGTGCATGGCCGGGTCCTGGTGGTCGGTGGTCCCGGCGAGTCCGGGGAGGCGGACATCCCGGCCGACCCGGCGTGCCGAGTGGGCTAAACCGCCGTGCACTGGGTGTTTGAGCCGGGCTTCTTCTCCAGCCAGCCGGTTCATGTGGCGGTGGTCGTCGGTGGGGTGGTGGCGGTCGTAAGTGGCGTGGTCGGCGTGTTCACCGTCGTGCGCGGCCAGTCGTTTGCCGGACATACCCTGACCGATGTCTCGACTGCCGGGGGCTCGGGCGCCTTCCTGCTGGGTCTGAATCCGCTGTTGGGGTTCGTCGGCATCGGTGTGGTCGGCGCAGGCACCATGGATCTGATCGGGGTGCAGCGAGTGCGCGGCCGGGATCTGGCGACCGGAATCGTACTCGGGGCCGCCACCGGACTAGCGGCCCTGTTTCTCTATCTGGACACAACCGAAAGAGCCACCACGGGCGCCACCCAGCAGATCCTGTTCGGGGATATCTTCATCGTGGACCCTTCGACGATCCCCGTCGTCGTGATCTTCAGCGTGATTGCTCTGGGAGCAGTCGCGGCGATCTACCGGCCGTTGCTGCTGAGCTCGATGAGCAGCGACATCGCCGCGGCGCAGGGTGTGCCCGTCCGCCTGGTGGGATTGCTCTTCATGCTGGCCCTCGCCGTCTCGGTCGGATTGTCGTCCTTGGCCATCGGCTCCATCCTGTCGACCGCGCTCCTGATCGGGCCGGCCGCCACCGCCCTTCGCCTCACCAGGCGGGTGGGCTCGGCCATGGTCGTCGCCTCTGTGATCGGTGTGGGCGCCACCTGGCTCGGGGTTCTCCTGGCCTACGACAGCTTCTACTGGGGTTCGAGCCAGCAATCGCTCCCAGTCAGTTTCTTCATCGTGATGGTCACTTTCGCTCTGTACCTCGCCTCCGGCCTGCCCGTCGTGCAGACGGTCACCGGCAGGCGAGCCTCCGATCGTCCGACCGAGGAGGAGCCACGTTCTCCGCATTCATGACCAACGCCTGGGTGATCGCGACCATCGTGGCCGTCATCGCAGGCGTCGTCGGGTTCTTTGTGGTGCTGCGCGGCTCGGCCTTTCCGGCCCACGCCATTCCCAACGGGGCATTTGCCGGGGCGGCTGGGGCCAACCTGCTGGGGGCCAACACCCTGGTCGGCTTGGGAGTTTTCTCCCTGCTCGCGGCGCTGGGTATCGGCCGACTCGGGCGTCGAGGCCGCCACGACGTCGCCACCGCCTTGGCCCTCGTCGTGATGCTGGCGCTTGGTGCCGCGTTCCTCAGTCGCAGTAGTGAGTACGAACCGGTGATCTACTCGCTCCTGTTCGGCGAGGTCCTCGGAGTCAGCAGCACCGAAATTTTTCCCGTTGCTGTCCTCGGTCTGGTCTGCATCGCGGCCGTGATCTTCCTGTACCGACCCCTCATGCTCTCTTCGGTCGTGCCGGAGATCGCCGAGGCCCGCGGCGTCCGGGCCGATCGGATGGAGATGGCATTCCTGGTGGTGCTGGCCGCGGCCACCACCATCACGGTGCCGGTCGTGGGGGCGTTGTTGATCTTCAGTCTCATGATCGGCCCTCCGGCCGCGGCCCGTTCCTTCACCGACCGGCCGCCGCTCGCCATCCTCCTGTCGGTCGGCATCGCTCTCGTAACGGTGTGGGCCGCCATCGCCAGCTCCTACGAGTCCAACTGGCCCATTGGCTTCTTCGTCGGCGCCATCGGCGCGTTCTCCTACGCCGTAGGGCGAGGTTGGGCCGCCTGGCGCCGGGCGGCCTAGGCGGCGGTGACGCCGCGCCGGCGCCACCACCCGGCCGTCACCAGAAAGCACCAAGTCCCGATGGGAATCAACAGTGCCGCGGCCAGCAGAACCGCCTTCTGCACAGTGGTGGCCGGCTTACTCAGCGCTCCCACCACCTCGACGGTGGCGATCAGCTCGGTCATCTGGCCCGTCGGGCCCTGACCGCCGGCCTCGAAATGATGGATGCCACTTGCCGCCGACTGAGGTATGGCAACCGTCGCCGAGAAACCCCCGTCGCCGTTGGCGATCGAACGGCCCACGACGGTCGGCTTCGAGTGGAACGTGATGGTGATGGTCGCTCCTGGGCTAAACCCGGCACCCGACAAGGTCACCAGGGCGCCTCGGTGCAGGACCCGGGGGGACTCGGAGAGCGGAGGAGCCGCTGATGAGATGCCCGGCGTAGACGCCGTCGGAGGAAGAGTGGAGGTCGTCGATGTCGACGTCGGCCTGACGCCGACATCGTGGGGCGGAGGGGCCGGCACCGTGGTCGGGGACGATCGGGTCACCGGGCTGGACGTAGGAGTCGACCTGGTCCCCACGACCACCGGAGCCTGACCGGTCAGGATCACGGTGTCGTCGAGGATCCCGCCGCCGGGACCGACCCCCCCGAAGAGCACGAGCTGGTGTGAGTTGTCGTCGAAGGCGGCGGCTGCACCTACCCGGGGGGACGGTGCGCCGGTCGTCTGGGCCGCGGCCCACGCCGTGCCGTTCCACAGCCACGTGTCCTGGAGAGCACCGCCTGGTCCGGATCCTCCGAACAGGATCAGGCCGCCGGTCAGCCCGTCAGAGGTCATGGCGGCGTCGTCGCGGACCTGCAGGCTGCCGGTGGGGTGCAGACCCGACCATGAGGTGCCGTTCCAAGCCCAGGTGTCTCCCAGCAGGCTCGGTGAGGCCGACCCCGCCGGCGTTGACTCGCCTCCGAACAGGACAGCGTCGTTTGCGGAAGCGTCGTAGGCCATGGCGGCGCCGGATCGGGCGCTTGGACCCTTGACGGTTGCCGGCACCCATCCGTTGTTGGTCCACAACCAGGTGTCGCCCAGGACGCTCATAGAGCCCAAAAGGCCAGAGCCCGGGGGGGAACCGGTCCCCGAACCAGTGGGCGGGGCGGTGGTAGGCGGAGTCGTGGTCGTGGTCGAGCTGAGCGGCGGGATGAGGGTCGGGCCGGTGCCACCGAACAGCACGAGGTCGCCGGCGCCGTCGTAGGCCATGGCGGCGCCCTCCCGAGGACTGGGGGACTGGTCGAGCAACGGGATGTTCTGCTGGTACCACGACACGCCATTCCACGCCCAGGTATCGCCGAGCACCTGGCCATTGACCCCCTGTCCGCCGAACAGGATGAGCTGGTGCAGTCCGGGGTCGAACGCCATGGAGGCCAGCTCCCGAGCGGGAGGAGCCTGAATCTCGGAACCGGGATAGTCGGTCCACGTGGACCCGTTCCACACCCAGGTGTTGTTGGACAGCGCGCCGTCTGCCTCCGTCCCGCCGAACAGGACGACAGTCTTGTTATCGCTGTCGTAGACCGCTGAGGCGTAGGCGAGCGGTGGCGGTGCCGTGGGGGGTGACACCGTGGCCCAGGTCAGGGTGAGCGCCGGGGCGGTAGTCGTCGGTGGGGTTGTCGTCGAGGCGGTCGAGGCGGTGAGCTCGGCGGCGGCCGCAGGCCCAGCCCACATCAGGCCTGCCACGGTGAGCAGGCCGAGTGGGAGTTGCCACCAGCGTCGGTTGGATCGGTGGGCCGTCATCGGATCGGAGGTAGATCATTAAAGTGTTGAGCGGGTGACGGGAGTCGAACCCGCGTATCCTGCTTGGAAGGCAGGGGCACTGGCCGTTGTGCTACACCCGCAGCTGACCGTCAATCCTAGCCCTACGCCCACCTCCCGGGACTGTCGACCTGGACACCCGGCCGGCAGGTAACTGTCCAGGTGAGCCCTGTCGGTCCGTCCGTCGGGGAGGGGGGATTCGAACCCCCGACCTCCTGCTCCCAAAGCAGGTGCGCTACCGCTGCGCTACTCCCCGGATCGTTTACCGCCTCTGAACTGGGATCTTTCCCAGGAATAGTCCATCGGTGGACGGGGTCACCGTGGAAACTGTAGGCGAAGCACCCGGACCCGGCGGGCGTCGCCGCCGGAGGCGAACGCCCGGGCCTCCGGCGCCCCTAGACTCCTGGTCTCTATGAAATCCGGGTCTCTATGAAAGCCGTGGTCGAGCCCCTAGAGGGCAACAAGGTCAAACTGAGCATCGAGGTCGAAGAGCAGGAGTTCGAGAAGGCTATCGACGCGGCGTTCCGCAAGATCGCCCGAGAGGTGCGCGTGCCGGGATTCCGGCCCGGCAAGGCCCCCCGCCGGATCCTGGAAGCCCGTTTGGGCAAGGACAGCGGGAGGACCGAGGCCCTTCGCGAGGCCCTCCCCGACTATTACTCCCAAGCCCTTCGCGAGCACGAGGTCGACGCCATCGCCCCGCCGGAGATCGACATCACGACCGGGCAGGAGTCCGGCCCGCTGGCATTCGACGCGGTAGTGGAAGTCCGGCCTCAGCTCCACCTGGCCGGCTACGACGGCCTACGGGTCGAGGTGCCGAGTCCCCTGGTCACCGACGACGAGATCACCGCCCAAGTCGACCGGTTGCGGGGCAACTTCGGCGAGCTCGCTCCCGTCGGCCGTCCGGCCCGAGACGGCGACCACCTCACCATTGACCTCAAGGGGTCTCGGGATGGTCAGGATGTGGCGGGGATGACGACCGACGACTTCCTCTACGAGCTCGGCAGCGGCACCGTCCTGCCCGAGCTGGACGAGAAGTTGATCGGGGCTCGCCCGGGCGACATATTGGCCTTCGACGCCGAACTCCCGGATGGTCGGGTCAATCTCAAGGTCCTCGTCAAGGACGTCAAAGAGAAGATCCTTCCGGACGTCACGGACGAGTGGGCTTCCGAGGCGTCCGAGTTCGACACCGTCGAAGAGCTGCGGGCCGACATCTCCAAGCGTATGAGCCTCGTCAAGCGGCTGCAAGCGAACATGGCCCTGCGCAACGGGGCAGTCGACGCGGTGGTGCAGCTCGTCGACATCGACCCGCCCGCACCCCTGGTCGACGCGGAAGTGGAGCGCCGGGCGCACGACCTGGAGCACCGTCTGGAGTCCCAGCGGGCCACCATCGGAGATTACCTGGAGGCGACGGGACAGACCGCAGAGCAGCTTCTCGCCGGTCTACGGGAAGGGGCAGTCTCAGCCGTCAAGGCGGATCTGGCGTTGCGCGCCGTCGCGGAGGCCGAGCACTTGGATCCGGCGGAAGAGGACATCGACGCGGAAATCGAGCAGCTGGCAGCTTCCTACAAAGTGAAGCCAGCCGAGTTCCGTCGTAACCTTGAGCGCGCAGAGCGCATGCCCGCGGTACGCTCGGACTGGAAGAAGAGCAAGGCCTTGGAATGGCTGATCGAGCACGTCGAAGTGGTCGATGCCGACGGTCAACCCATCGACCGGACCATTCTCGACCCCGAACCTGAACCTACCGAAGACCCGAGCCAGGACTCAAAGACCGGAGAAGCGTGATCAAGCCCGTCGCCCAGTACCACACCCCGGGGGTCTTCGAACAGACCAACCGGGGAGAGAAGAGCTACGACCTGTGGTCTCGGATGCTCGAGGAGAACATCGTCTTCATGGGGACTCCAATCGATGACTATGTCGCCAACGCGGTGTGCGCCCAGATGTTGTACCTGGAGTACAAGAACGCGGACAAGGAGATCAGTCTCTACATCAACAGTCCGGGCGGCGACATCACCGCCCTCTTCGCGATCTACGACACCATGAAGTTCGTCAAAAATGACATATCGACGTTCTGTTACGGTCAGGCGGCGTCGGCGGCGGCGGTGATCCTCGCCGGCGGAACCCACGGCAAGCGCTACGCCCTACCCCACGCCCGGATCCTCATCCATCAGCCGTACGGGGGAGCGGCGGGACAGGCGGCCGACATCGAGATCCAAGCGAAGGAGATCCTGCGGATGCGGGACCTCCTCAACCAGATGGTGGCCAACGATACCGGCCAGACTGCCGAGAGAGTGGCCCGCGACACTGACCGGGATTTCATCATGAGTGCCGCGGAGGCCCAAGAGTACGGCATTATCGATGAAGTGATCACCACACGAGAGTTGGCAGCCGTCCCGCTTGCTGCGGGCGTGGGCTGAGGGTCCGGGGGGAACCGCGTCGTGGCTAAGTTCGGGGAGTCGAGTGACCTGGTCAAGTGTTCCTTCTGCGGCAAGTCGCAGAAGCAGGTCAAGAAGCTGATCGCAGGTCCGGGTGTCTACATCTGCGACGAGTGCATCGATTTGTGCAACGACATCATAGAGGAGGAGCTCTCCGAGAGCTCCGAGGTGCATTTCGACGAGTTGCCCAAGCCGGCGGAGATCTTCACCTTCCTCAACGACTACGTGATCGGTCAGGAACGGGCCAAGAAGATCCTGTCGGTTGCCGTGTACAACCATTACAAACGGGTGCAGTCGGGCGGGTACGCCGACGCCGAGGTGGAACTGCAGAAGTCCAACATCCTGCTCCTCGGCCCGACCGGGTGCGGCAAGACGTTCCTCGCCCAGACCCTGGCCCGGATGCTCAACGTCCCGTTCGCCATCGCCGACGCCACGGCCCTCACCGAGGCCGGCTACGTCGGCGAGGACGTCGAGAACANNACATCCTGCTGAAGCTGATCCAAGCCGCTGACTACGACGTCAAGAAGGCCGAGACCGGGATCATCTACATCGACGAGATCGACAAGATCGCCCGCAAGAGCGAGAACCCGTCGATCACCCGGGACGTCTCCGGTGAGGGCGTACAGCAAGCGTTGCTCAAGATCCTGGAAGGCACCACCGCCTCGGTGCCTCCGCAGGGGGGCCGCAAGCACCCCCACCAGGAGTTCATCCAGATCGACACCACCAACATCCTCTTCGTTTGCGGGGGAGCCTTCGCCGGCTTGGACCGGATCATCGACAGCCGTTTGGGTCGGCAGGGAATCGGGTTCCGCGCCGACATCCGCCGGGCCGCCGACCGGGCCGAAGGCGACCTGCTCGCCCAGGTCCTACCGGAGGACCTGCTCAAGTTTGGTCTGATACCCGAGTTCGTGGGCCGGCTACCCGTCATCGGCGCAGTATCCAACCTCGACCGCACGGCGCTGGTGCGGATCCTGGAGGAACCGAAGAACGCCCTGGTCAAGCAGTACCGACGGGTGTTCGAACTGGACAACGTCGAACTCGTCTTCAGTGATGACGCCCTCGGCGCCGTCGCCGAGCAGGCCCTGTTGCGGGGCACCGGCGCCCGGGGCCTCCGGGCCATCCTCGAGGAGGTCCTGCTCGAGGTCATGTACGACCTACCCAGCCGCAGCGACATCGGCCAGTGCGTCATCGACCGTTCGGTGGTCCTGGAGCGGGTGGCGCCCACCCTGGTCCCGCGCGCCGAGCAGGCCCGGACCCAACCCCGCCCCCGCCGAGCCGCCTCATGAGGACCCAGCGCTGACGTTTCACCGGCCGCCCGGCTTGGGCGACGCCTTGGCCTGGCTCGATGGCCATCAGAATCTGGAGAGGATGCTGGCCGACACCGAGCGGCCCCTGCCCGACCTCGACCGCATGCGCCGGCTGGTCGACGTGCTGGGCCATCCGGAGGCGGCGGCCCCGGTGATCCACGTCACCGGCACCAATGGAAAAACGTCGACGGCGCGTGGCGTGACCGCCCTACTGGCGGCCAAAGGCTTGCGGGTCGGTACTTTTACCAGTCCGCACCTGGAGCGCATCAACGAGCGGATCGTCGCTGACGGCGAGCCGATAAGCGATGCCGATCTGGCCGAGGTGCTCACCGATGTGGCCGGCGTCGAGCCCCTGCTCGGAGACGGGATACGGCTCACCTGGTTTGAGATCCTGACCGGGGCCGCGCTGCGGTGGTTCGCGGACCGGCCCGTGGATGTGGCCGTCTTCGAGGTCGGGCTCGGTGGGCGCTGGGACGCCACCAACGTGGTCGACGCCAGCGTCGCCGTGGTGACCAACATCGGTCTCGATCACACGGAGTTCCTCGGGCCGACCCGCGCCGATGTGGCCGGCGAGAAAGCCGGCATCGTCAAGCCGGGCGCCATCCTGGTGCTCGCCGAGCGGGACCCGCAGCTCCGCCCCATCTTCGAGCGGGAACACCCTCAGGATCTCTGGTGGGCCGGTCATCAGTACGATTGTGACCGCAACGACCTCGCCGTCGGGGGCCGAGTCCTCGACCTGTGGACACCCCAAGCGACCTACGAGGACGTCTGGCTGGACCTGCACGGGAGCTACCAAGGAGACAATTTCGCGGCCGCGGTCGCGGCGACCGAGGCCTTCTTCGGGTCTCCCCTCGAAGACCGGGTGGTCAGGGAGGCCGCCGCCACCGTCAGCTCGCCGGGGCGGCTGGAGATCGTCGGTCACGACCCGTTGGTGCTGCTAGACGGGGCCAAGAACCTGGAGGGCGCACAGCGGGCCGCCGCCGCGGTCTTGGAGGAGTTCGGCGCAGTCAGCTCGCTGATTCTGGTGGTCGGCATGCTGCACGGCAAGGATCCCGAGGCCATGCTGCGAGCACTGGGCGCGGCGAGCAGCCGCCTGGTGGTCGCCTGTCCGCCGCCGTCTCCTCGGGCCCAGCCCGCCGCGACCCTCGCTGCGGCGGCGGCTCGCATAGGGGTGGAGGCGGTGGCGGCCGATTCGGTCCCCGACGCCCTCGACATCGCCCTCGGAAGGGCTGGACCGGACGACCTCATCCTGGTGACCGGCTCCCTCTATGTGGTCGGCGCAGCCCGGGCCGCGCTCGCGGTGCGTTCCCGCC
>PMHH01000149.1 GCA_003156595.1 Acidimicrobiaceae bacterium | reverse complement strand
TGCCAAATTGGGCCCCCGGAGGGACAGACCTCGTGCCCGGAGCCGCCAGTCAGCTGGGCCGGTTGTCTGTCAGCGCTGAGAAGTGCTCAGGAGTGACCGAGATAAACAGGCCGGTGGCCTCGGCCGTCACCTCGCCTGCCGCGAACAGGCTCGCCGAGGTGGACACCTTGCGGCCGCTGACCCCCTCCAGGCGGCCCTCGAAGCGAAGATCGGTATACAGCGGCGTCGGCCGTCGATACCGGACGTTGAGGGTGCCGGTCATGCCCACCTGTCCCGACAGCGTCTGCGCCAAGCCCAGGACCTCGTCGAACGCAGCCGCCACGAATCCACCGTGCAGGCACCCGGGCGGGCCCTCGTACGCCGACCCGAATCGGGCTCGGCCGACGACGATCTCGCCCTCGACGTCCACCTGGATCGGAGGTGCGAGCGGGTTGGCCAAGCCAAGCTGCGGTGACCAGTCGAAAAAGCCCCGGTCATGGGCCGCCCCCGACGCTTCCGCGTACCCCTCGTAGCGCCGGTTCGAGCCGTAACCCTTCAGGAGGGCCAGGACCTCCTCCATCTTGGCTGCTACCTCGGATAGCACTTCCGGAGGCGCGGACGTAGCCGTCAGCCGGTCGATGACCAGCCGCACGGATTCTCCTACCTGGCGAGCCGCGGCTTGGCGCTCGTCGACAGGCTGCTCGCGGATCCACACCAAACTGCGGCCCAACCGGTCCCCCGGCGACTCCGCTGCTTCCCCGCCGTCCTCCACCGGCTCCAGATCGGCCGGCCTCATCAGTCGGCCACATCCACCAGCACCGGGGCGTGGTCCGACGGCAACTTTCCCTTCCGGGCATTGCGGTCCACCAGGGCCCAGGTCACGCCGACGGCAAGCGGCTGCGAGAGGAGCACCAAGTCGATCCGCATGCCCCGGTGCTCGTGGAAGTCACCGGCCCGGTAGTCCCAGTAGCTGTACAACCGATCGTCGGGGTACCGGGCCCGGAACGCATCAACGAGGCCCCGTTCCTCGAGGGCGCCGAGGGCGTCGCGCTCGGGTTGGCTGACATGGGTCGCTCCCACGAAAGCCTTCGGGTCCCAGACATCGCGGTCTTCGGGCGCGATGTTGAAGTCGCCGCAGACCGCGACGCGCTCATCCGGGCCACTCACGAGGTCAAGGTGCTGGCGGAGTTTCCCCAGCCAGGCCAGCTTGTATTGGTAGTGATCTGAGTCCAGGCTCCGTCCGTTGGGCACGTAGACGCTGCTCACCACCGCCCCGCCGCAACGGGCTGTGATGATGCGGGTGTCGGAGTCAGGATCGAGCGGACTGGCGAATCCGGCCAGCACATCGTCGACCCCGACACGAGACAGGATGGCGACCCCGTTCCATTGGCCACCGCCGTGGTGCACGGACTCGTAGCCGAGCGCAGAGAAGGCGAGGTGTGGGAAGGTGGCGTCGGCCAGCTTGGTCTCCTGTAGGCACACCACGTCGGGGCGGGCATATCCGAGCCATTCCTCGACCCGAGGGAGCCGGATTTTGAGCGAGTTGACGTTCCAGGTGGCGATGCGCATGTGCCTGCCATGGTAGGGAATCCTTGACCGAGGCTCGGCGCCCTCGGCGAAACAACTTCAGCGAGGGCCGGCGGACCGCTTCTCGGTGAGCTGAGACTTCCTGGTAGTCGCCTTGCTGGCCGTCGCCGCGGACTTCCCAGTGGGTGCCGAGGACTTCCCGGCGGCAAACGACTTCCCCGCGCCAGACGACCTCCCGGCGGCGGACGACTTCTCGGCAGCGGACGACTTCTCGGCAGCAGACGCCCTGGCGGGGGACCCAGCCACCTGGCCTCTGGACGCTTTGCGGACCGGGGCACCCGTCTGGGCCGCTTTCTTCGCGGGCGCCTTCTGTAGGGCCGGCGCCTCCTGGGCCGGCGCCCTCTTGGCCGGCACCCTCTGGGCCGGCGTCTCCTGTAGGGCCGGCGCCTTCCTGGCCGGCGCCCCCTCGGCCGGCGCCTTCTTGGCCGGGGCCTTCTGCGCAGGCGCCTCGTGTAGGACCGGCGCCCTCTTGGCCGGCGCCTTCCTGGCCGGCGCCTTCCTGGCCGGCGCCTTCCTGGCCGGCGCCCCGTCGGCCGGCGCCTTCCTGGCCGGGGCCTTCTTGGCCGGCGCCTTCTTGGCCGGCGCCTTCTTGGCCGGCGCCCTCTTGGCCGTCGCCTTCTGAGCGGGTGTCGCCTGAGCCGGTGGGCTTTGCGGCTCGGCCGACTGCGACTTCGGCGCGGCCGCGCGCTTCTGGCCGCCGCGCCGGCCGGCCCCGACCGCGTTCGACGTCTCGGTAGCCGCCTCGACGCCAACCTGACCGTTCCCGGCGGACGCCGGCTCGCCCGCCGGCTCCCCCGAACCGGCGTCCTTGGCGCGCCCACGCCGGCGCTTGGGCGCCTCTTTGGGTGCAGGATGGATCTCAGCCTCGACCGTCTCCTCCGTCGGCACGCCGGCGACGTGGGCAAACCCGGGCAGGGCCAGCTCGACCCCCCGCCGCAGAGGATCGAGAGCTTGAATGACGAAGCTGCGCTCCTCCCCCTTCCCCACGACCTCACGGGCGCGACGGGGGGGCGGATCGCCCATAGCTGACAAGGGCAGGTAGCAGCGCGCTCCGTCGGCATTCACGAACGCCCCGTGCGAGGAGAACTCGGCGACGGTCCCGACGACCTCGCTACCAAGGGGATGGGCGGCGATGAACGTGATAAACGCCAAGGGCTCGTTGACCGGGTCGGCCGGTGGCACACCCGAGCTGCGCCGCGGCCGGCGGGTGCCCGACTTCGGCTCCACCGCCTCCTCCGTGGCCCGGGCGATGGCCCGGTCGACCTTCTTCGCCCGCCCCTTTGACCTCGAAGTGGCCAGGTCGAGCCCGGTGCCGCTCACCTCAACGACGTCTACGACATCCTCGGCCCGCTTCTTGCGCTTGGCCTCTTTGACGACCTCACGGCTCTTCTGACCCCGCACCGGAGTACGAGGCATAAATATCCAACCGACGCCCGGGACCGGCTTCCCACCGATGAGGCGCCCCTGGTCGAAGAGCCAGACGTGCTCGCCGTGGAACTCCTGGAACGAGTCGTTGGACAACACGGTGGCGCCCGTTTTTTCGGCGATACGAAGCAGGAAGGCGTCACCGCGACCGATGGCGCCGGCTGGCGGCGACACCACCTCGCCCGCCGTCTCGGCCTCCTCGAACGTCGGAACCTCGGATGGGTCGATCCGATGCCCGAATGAGGCGTCGACGACGACGGTCACCAGGTCACCGGGGTTCTCGGCAATGAACTCGCGCACCGCCTGGTCCAGCTGGGCCAGGCTGGGCAGGGACCGGCCTTCAGTGGCCAGGTTCGAACCATCGACGATTACTTGGCGAGCAGGCATGACGTCGTAGAGTCAAGCAGCCTGGGGACGGCCAGCGAGGGAGCCCCAGCCCGCTGCCCAGCAGGACGGCCTTAGTGCCCGCGCCAAAACAACTGGCGCGGGCAGAGAAGGCGGCGGCGAATGCTGCAGGTCAAATCCCCCGGGACCGAGAGCGACCTGTTGGCGAAAGCAGCATTCGGCACCGCCTTCTCTCCGCTGAAGTTGTTTTGGCGAGGGCGCTTAACATGCGGGGTCTTGGATCCATCCGGCCGCCACATCAAAGCCGTCCTCTGGGACTTCGGCGGTGTGCTCACGACGAGCCCGTTCGAGGCCTTCGCGGCGTACGAACGGGACCACGGACTTCCGGCCGGGTTCATTCGCACGCTCAACGCCACCAACCCCGACACCAACGCGTGGGCCGGACTCGAACGAGGGCATCTCGATATGACCGCCTTTGCCACCGCGTTCGAGGCTGAGGCGCGCGCCGCCGGCGCCGAGCTCGACGCCAGAGCAGTCATGAGCCTCCTCGGCGGCCAGCTTCGCCCAGCCATGATCGAGGCAGTGCGCCGCTGTCACGAACACTTGAAGACAGGGCTCCTCACCAACAACTTCACGCGGTCCGGCGATCTCGGCGACGCGGGAGATCTGGGCCGGTCATGGGAATCGATCGGCCACCAGGCGGTGCTGGAATACTTCGACGTAGTCGTCGAGTCGTCGCAGGCGGGACACCGAAAGCCGGACCCGGAGTTCTACCGGATCGCCTGCGACCTGCTTGACATCGAGCCGTCCGAGGCCGTCTTCCTCGACGACCTGGGGATCAACCTCAAGCCCGCCAGGGCCATGGGCATGCAGACGGTGAAGGTCGCCGACCCGGACGAGGCATTGGAAGAGCTGGAAGCCATCGTGGGCTTGTCCTTGAGGGCCTGAGGCGCTGGTGGCGTCGGCTTCAACCAGCCGGCCGTTCGGCCTGCGGATCCTCGGCAGCCCGGACGAGTCCACCCGGGCGACCCGCATCCGCGTCCAGCTGCTCCTGACCCTCTCCATCGTGGGCCAGAACATCGCGGGGGTGGCCGCGGTGTTCGTGCTGGCCGCGTTCGTGATCCCCGGGGCTCCCAAGCTCACGGACACCCCCCGGGTGGCCGCGCTCAACCTGGCGGCGGGGGGGATCTACTCCGGCGTGGCGTTGATCGTGGGGATCAAGTGGGGAACCCGCCTGGTCGTGCACCACGCCGAGTGGCTGCGATCCGATCGTCCTCCCACCGAGACCGAGCAACGGATCGTCCTGCAGATCCCGCTGATCCTCACTGGGGTTCAAGCCGCGCTGTGGGTTCCGGCCGCAGTCCTCTTCGCGGCGTTCAACGCCCTGCTGGGTGACCACCTGACGGTGCAGATCGCCAGCACCGTATTGATGGGCGGGTTCATCACCTGCGCCAACTCCTACGTCCTGAGCGAGCTGATCTGCCGTCCGCTGGCAGCCCGAGCCCTGGCCGGGGGTCCGCCCGCCCGGCTCCAGGTCCCGGGGGTGAAGGCTCGGGCCATACTGGCGTGGCTGCTCGGCTCCGCCGTCCCGGTCGTCGGTCTGGTGCTCGTCGCCGGCGCCACTCTGATCCGTCCGGGAATCAGCACCACTCGGTTGGCGATCACGGTGCTGGCCCTGGGCGGGATCATGCTGGCGTTCGGGCTGCGGGTCACGGTGGTGTCGGCTCGGGCCGCCGCCGACCCGATCAAGGGCCTCCGCGACGCCGTCGACCGCCTCGACCGCGGCGACCTCGACGTGTCGGTGCCCATCTACGACGGCACCGAGATCGGCCAGCTACAAGCCGGGTTCAACCGCATGGCTGCCGGCCTCCGCGAGCGCGAACGGATCCGCGAGGTCTTTGGACGCCACGTCGGCGCGGACGTGGCCCGCAGCGCGCTGGCGGAGCTCGGGGCCGGGGCAGCCCTGGGCGGTGCCAGTTGTGAGGTCGGGGTGCTGTTCGTTGACATCATCGCGTCCACCGCCCTGACCATCAGCCTTCCGCCCAACGAGGTGGTCGGCATCCTCAACCGGTTCTTCGCGGTGGTGGTCGATGTGGCCATCGCCCATGGCGGGCTGGTCAACAAGTTCGAAGGGGACGGGGCCCTGGTGATCTTCGGCGCCCCCGTCGCAGTCGAAAGTCCCGCCGCGGCCGCGCTGGCCGCGGGTCGCAATCTGGCCACCCGGCTGGCCGCAGAGACACCAGACTTCGAAGCCGGGATCGGCATCGCGGCGGGGACCGCCGTGGCCGGCAACATCGGCGCCCAAGAGCGCTACGAATACACCGTCATCGGTGACGCGGTCAACGAAGCCGCCCGGTTGACCGATGTGGCCAAGGGGGTACCCGGGCGGATCGTGGCCTCCCAGACCGCCGTGTGCCAGGCCGGTCAACCGGAGTCCGACCATTGGGTGCTCGGCGACGAGGTCCTTCTCCGCGGCCGAGCTGTCCCCACCAGGATCGCGACGCCGACCTGACCGCCGCGGCTGACTAGAACCCGAACGGACGCTGGGGAGGGGGAGGCGGCGGAACTCGGCTGGCTATAACCCGGCGAGCGCCGGCGCCGTCAACTGAGCGTGACAAAATGGGCAGCGGCCCATGTCGTCGGGTTGCCAGGGCGCCCCACAGTCGTTGCACTCGCTTGGGAGCACCGGAAGTCTGACCAAGCCATCGACGCCGTGGGGGGCGTGGTCGGCCAACCACCCCTCGGCTGAACCTGGTATCCACACCTGCTCGCACGTGCGACACACGGCCATCCCGGCTGGACCACCCGCGGACGCGGGAACCTCCCGCATGGGCTGGCCACAGAATGGGCAGGCCCCTGTCAGCTCGCCGGCCTCGGATGCCACCCATATCCTCCCGCCCTCCCCATCTCTGAGTAGGTGTCTGAACGGGACGAGGCCGAGAAGGTGGCCGGCGCATGCCGCGCATCCGTAGCGGATGCCGTGGTCCACGACGCGGTGCATCGGCGTCGCGCACTGGGGGCACAGGGCGGCCTCGTATGACATCGGGATCTACATCGGCGCGCCGAGGGCGCTGCTGTAGCCGCAGTCGGCTAGCCGACCGCGCGCCCCAAGAGGTCGGCCTGCTCCAGGTCGTGCATGGCGTGGCTGCCGGTCGCGGGCGACCCAGACGCCACGCGGGTGATCCGCCCGACACGGTAGTCGGAGCCCAACAGACCTTCGAGGCGGTCCCGGACGAAGTTCCACGCGCCCATGTTCTCGGGCTCCTCCTGCAACCAGAGCACTTCTGTGGCTCGCTCGTAGGCGGCCACGACCGTGGCGATCTGATCCGCCGGCCACGGATAGAGCTGCTCGACCCGGACCACCGCCACGTCCGTTCGGCCCGACTTGTCTCTGGCTCCCAGGGCGTCCAGGGCGACCTTCCCGGTGGCGAGCACCACCCGTCGGATGGCGTCGCTAGTGGCCACACCGGGGTCGTCGAGGACCTCGCGGAAATGGCCCTCTGCGAACTCGGGGGCCGGGCTGTAGGCCTCTCGCCCCCGCAGATAGCGCTTGGGGGTGAGCAGGATGAGCGGCTTGCGGTTGGACCGCAGCACCTGACGACGAAGCAGGTGGAACAGCTGGGCGGCGGTGGTCACGTCTGCCACCTGCATGTTGTCCTCGGCGCAGAGATCCAAGAACCGCTCGAGGCGCGCCGAGGAGTGTTCCGCCCCTTGACCTTCGTAACCGTGCGGCAGCAACAGGGTCAGACCCGACGTCTGGCCCCACTTGATCTCGGCGGCCGCCAGGAACTGGTCGATGATGATCTGGGCGCCGTTGACGAAGTCGCCGAACTGGGCCTCCCACGCCACCAGCCCGTCGCGTGCCACCAGCGAATAGCCGTATTCGAAACCGACGGCCGCGTACTCGGAGAGCAGCGAGTCGTAGATCGAGAATCGCCCCCCACCCAACGCCGCCAACGGGATGTACTCGGCCCCGGTCAGGTAGTCGACCACCGCGGCGTTGCGGTGCCCGAACGTCCCCCTGCGGGTGTCCTGGCCGGTCAGTCGTACATCTCGGCCCTCGAGCAGCAGGGTCCCGTACGCCAGGGCTTCGCCGAGGGCCCAGTCGGCCTCTCCGCCAGCCCACAGTTTGGCCCGGGTGTCGAAGACCCGCACCAGCTTCGGGTGCACGGTGAAACCGTCGGGGAAGGTGCTGAGGGCGTCGACCACCTGCTGGAGCACCGCCGGAGCCACGCCGGTCTCGATCGGGGGCAGCACGGGCGCTGGCGGCGGCGGCGGAGGCAAGACGCTCGGCGTTGGGGGCGCGGCGGCGCGGGTCTCGTCCAGGGCGGCCTGGAGCCGGCGGGAGAAGTCCTGCAACACCTCCTCGGCCTCCGCGATGGTGATGTCCCCGCGGCGAACCAGTGTCTCGGTGTACAGCTTACGGACGCTTCGGTGCTCCTTGATCAGCTGGTAGAGCAATGGCTGGGTGATACTGGGATCGTCCTGCTCGTTGTGACCGAAGCGGCGGTAGCACACCAAGTCGATGACGACGTCCTTGTGGAACGCCTGGCGGAAGGCGAAGGCCAGGCGGCCCACCCGGACGCATGCTTCGGGGTCGTCGCCGTTGACATGGAAGATCGGGGCCTGCACCATCTTGGCCACGTCGGTGGCGTACACCGACGATCGGGCCGACTCGGGGTTGGTCGTGAACCCGAGCTGGTTGTTGATCACCAGGTGGACGGTGCCGCCCGTCTCGTAACCGGGCAAGGCCGACAGGTTGAGCGTCTCCGCCACCACGCCCTGGCCAGCGAAAGCTGCGTCACCGTGGATGAGCAACGGCAGGACCGGATGGGCACCTCCGCCCAGCTCTTTGTCCAACTCATCCTGCCGGGCGCGGGCCATACCCTCCACCACGGGGTCGACGGCTTCCAGGTGGGACGGGTTGGATGACAGCTCGACGTCGATGGTGCGCCCTGAGCGGCCCGTGAACTTGCCCTTGAACCCCTTGTGGTACTTGACGTCGCCCGAGCCTTGGACGGTTCCGGGGTCGATGTTGCCTTCGAACTCCTCGAACAGCTCGCCGTAACTCTTGCCGACGATGTTGATCAGCACGTTGAGCCGGCCCCGATGCGCCATGCCGATCACGGCCTGGGTCTGTCCGGCCACCGCGGCGTCGTCGAGGACGGCGTCGAGCAGGGGGATCGCCGCCTCGCCGCCCTCGAGGCCGAAGCGCTTCTGGCCGATGTACTTGGTGTTGAGGAACTGCTCGAGCGCCTCGGCGGCGTTGAGGCGGGCCAGGATCCAGCGGTGCTCATCCGGGTTGATCTGGATGGACACCCCTTCGGTGTGCTCCTGTATCCAGCGTTTCTGGCCGGGCTCCTGGATGTGCATGTACTCGACGCCGACGGTCCGGCAATAGGCGTCGCGCAGGATCCCCAAGATGTCGCCCAGGCGTAGGCGCTCCGATCCGGCCAGACCGCTGGTCAGGAACTCCCGCTCCAGGTCCCAGACCGAGAGCCCGTGCGTGGCCGGATCGAGCTCGGGGTGCATGTGCGGTTCGGACCAGTCGAGCGGATCGAGGTGGGCAATCAGGTGGCCCCTCACCCGGTACAGGTTGATGAGGGTGTCCACCTCGATCTGCTTCTGGGTGTGGACGGAGGAGCCGTCGGCGATGTCGGCAACGTCACGGTGGTAGCGCACCGGCTCGTACGGGACGCCCATGGCCTTGAACACCCGCTCGTAAAAAGAGTCCCCGCCGGTGAGCAGCTGGTGGACGCGCTGGAGGAACAATCCCGATTCAGCCCCCTGGATGATCCGGTGGTCGTAGGTCGAGGTAATGGTCACGACCTTGGAGACGCCGAGCTCGGCCAACACCCTCGGGTCCGCGGCCTGCCACTCGGCGGGGTAGTCGATGGCGCCGACCCCGACGATCACGCCCTGCCCGGGCATGAGCCTCGGAACAGATTGCACGGTACCGATGGTTCCTGGGTTGGTCAGGCTGACCGTCGCCCCGCTGAGGTCGTCGGCGCCGATCTTGTTGGTGCGCACCTTGCGGATCAGGTCTTCGTAGGCGGCCCAGAAGCCCCGGAAGTCGAGGGCGTCGGCGCCTTTGATCACCGGGACCAGGAGGGTGTGACTGCCGTCTGGCTTCTCGTTGTCGACGGCCACCCCGAGACCGATGTGCCGGTGGCGAACGACTGACGGCGGGGACTTGGGGTCGTCGGGATCGGCCGGCACGAACGATGAGTTCATCACCGGCACCGCCCGCATCGCCTCGATGGCCGCATAGCCGATCAGGTGAGTGAAGCTGACCTTGCCGGCGCTGCCGGTCCGGCCGAGCTGGTTGTTGAGGATGCGCCTGTTGACCTCGAGGAGACGGGCCGGGATGACCCGGAAGCTGGTGGCCGTCGGCACCTCGAGACTGGCCGTCATGTTCGCCACGATGCGACCGGCCGCCCCCCGCAGTGGGGTGGCCCGGTCGCCCTCCTCGGCGGGGGTGGAAGCCGGCGCCGCGGCTGGCGCCGGGGCTAGGGGGGCACCGGTGGTAGGGATGGCCGAGGTGGTGACGCTGGGGGCGGTCGCCGGCGCCGCGGCCGTTGCGGCCTCGGTGTCGGCGGACTCTGGCGACAGCTTCATCTCTGGTGTCGAGGGCCGAGCCAGGTTGGCTCCGCCCGGTCGATAGTCCGAGAAGAAGTCCCGCCAGCTCTCGCTCACTGATTGCGGGTCCTGGCGGTACTGCTCGTACATATCGTCGACCAACCAGGCGTTGGGCCCAAAGGCGGCGGCGCGCTGCTGGTCGCCTCCGGGGCTGGCGGGGTTCGGCTGGTCGTCCGTCATAGGCCTTCCAGCGTACGTCGCGCGTTCGAGAAGCCGACGCCGTCCGGCGGTCGCGGTCCGCGTCGGGCGGTGGGCGGGGCAAACTGGGTGGATGCCGGCTCAGTACATCTTCACCATGCGCGACCTGAGGCGCTTCTACCCTCCCGACCGGGAGGTCCTTCGGGGGATCAACCTGTCCTTCTTCCCTAGCGCCAAGATCGGGGTGATCGGCGCCAATGGCTCGGGCAAATCCTCCCTGCTCCACATCATGGCAGGCCTCGACGACGGCTTCACCGGCGAAGCCCGCCTCACCTCCGGGTTCACCGTTGGTTACCTCGCCCAAGAGCCGCAGCTCGATCCCAACAAGGACGTCGCCGGCAACGTCACCGACGGGGTGGCCGAGATCAAGGGCCTCCTGGTCCGATTCGATGAAGTGTGCTCGGCGATGGGCGAACCGGACGCCGACTTCGACAAGTTGCTGGCGGAGCAGTCCCAACTCCAGGACCGCATCGAGGCGGCCGGGGCCTGGGAGCTCGACCGCAAGCTGGAGATCGCCATGGACGCGCTGCGGCTCCCTCCCGCCGACGCCGATGTCACCACCCTGTCGGGGGGTGAGCGTCGCCGGGTCGCGCTCTGCCGGCTCCTCCTGTCGAGCCCCGACCTGCTGCTGCTCGACGAACCGACGAACCACCTCGACGCCGAGTCGGTGGCGTGGCTGGAACGCACCCTGCAGGACTATCCAGGCACAGTGGTCGCCATTACCCACGACCGCTACTTCCTCGACAACGTGGCCGGCTGGATCCTCGAGCTGGACCGCGGGTTCGGGATCCCGTGGGAGGGCAACTACACGTCCTGGTTGGAGCAGAAACAAGCCCGCCTGGCTGCTGAGGAAAAGGCCGACCGGGCCCGGCAGCGCACCCTGGAGCGCGAGCTGGAGTGGGTGCGGATGTCCCCGCGCGCCCGCCAGAGCAAGGGCAAGGCCCGCATCACCGCCTACAACGAACTGGTTGCCGACTCCGAGGCCGCTGAGCGACGGGCCGACAAACTCGAGATCACGATCCCCCCCGGTCCGCGCCTTGGAGACGTGGTGGTCGAGTCTGCCAAAGTCTCGAAGGGCTTTGGGGACCGGCTGCTGGTGGAGGACATGTCCTTCCTCCTGCCGCCGGGCGCCATCGTGGGTGTCATCGGCCCCAACGGGGCGGGCAAGACCACGCTCTTCCGCATGATCATTGGCACCGAGCGTCCGGACGAAGGTGAGCTGCGAATCGGCGAGACGGTCCAGTTGGCTTACGTCGACCAGTCCCGTGACACCTTGGCCGCCACCAACACGGTGTTCGAAGAAGTGGCGGGCGGTCAGGACCGGCTGATGGTCGGGGGCCGG
>PMHH01000102.1:4921-30712 GCA_003156595.1 Acidimicrobiaceae bacterium | reverse complement strand
TCGTGGCCGAGCTGGTTACCCGCTTTGGTGCCGACGTCACCGAAGTAGAGGATCGGCCCGGTGCTGTCGACGTATCCCAATGCCGGTGAGGACAAGATCCGCGGCGGGCCCGTCTGCGGGGGGGTCGTAGGAAGGGTGACGCTGCACTCCACCGCCCCCGTGGTGGCGTTGAAGGCGGTCAGAGCCCCGCCCAGGTCGGCGAAATAGACGGTGTTGCCGTCGACCGCAGGAGACGCCTCCACCGGCGTGCCCAGGTCCGCCTGCCAGATGACGTCACCGTTGGCCGCATTGAAGGCGTCGACGTAACCGTTCGCGCTGCCGTCGTACACGACGGTCTCGCCCAGGGTGGCGTTGTAGACCACAGCCGGCGAGCCGTAGACAGAACTGGCTTTCTTGCCGCCTACGACCTTGGACCAAGCCTGGGTCAGAGTCGGGGTGCTCGTCGCGTCGATCACGGTGTCGGGTGAGATGCCACTGTGTGTCACGTCGTGATGGAAAGTCGGCCAGTTATCAGCGCCCGCCGAGTTACCACGGCTCCCCGAGGCTGCCATCGCGTGCGTCCCACCCGCGAACAAGGCCAGCATCGCCACACTAAGCGCCACCGCAACCCCTGCTGCCCGCCGCCGGCTATGAAGAACCGTCCGCCCCATAAGGCGCATTTCTTGCCCCTTCCGATACTAAGATCGCACCGCTACCCAGACAACCTTGGCCCCCACCGGGCCGGCCAGAACCACTCGGCCAAAGAAATTAGCACCCAGGGTCGCTCACCACGCAAATCGCCGAGGTCAAGGCCCTATTAGCTGCTTGGGGCGAAGGCGAGGAGGGATCCTCCGTTGTCGCCATAGAAGATCATGCCGTCGGACACCGCGGTCGAGGACAGGATGCTGCTGGTGCCCTTGTAGGTCCAGAGGAGCTTCCCGGTGGTTAGTTGGAAGCCGTATTCGTTGTCGCTGAGGTCGCCGATGAACACGACTCGGTGGCCGGCAGGGCCCGATACGGCCGGCGACCCCAGAATCCCGCCGGAATCGGGTAGGGCCACCCGCCAGATCACCGCCCCGGTGGTGGCGTTGAACTCGTAGAGGTAGTAGTCGAAGTCGACGACAAGGTCGTTGCCGGTCAGGGCCGCGGTCGATTCGGCGTC
Source organism: Acidimicrobiaceae bacterium (assembly GCA_003156595.1). Classification (GTDB taxonomy): domain Bacteria; phylum Actinomycetota; class Acidimicrobiia; order Acidimicrobiales; family Palsa-688; genus PALSA-693. The sequence goes on along the minus strand of PMHH01000102.1, from coordinate 29,571 downwards.
GTAGCTGGCGCCGGTGTCGGTGCCCATGTCGAACGACCAGATCTGGGCTCCGGTGGCCAGATCCAGGGCGTATTCGATCGTGTCCTTACCGTCGACGTAGACGACCCCGTCTTTGAACCCGTTGACACGAGGAGCGCTGATGGTCGGCCCGGCGCCGACGTCGGTGTCGGGCCCGGTGACGTCAGACTGGAACCGCCACACCAAGGCGCCCGTCTCGGCGTTGAGCGCGTAGACCGAGTCGTCGGGGTTGGCGCTGCCGAAGACATCCAACCACTCGCCGGAGCTCGTCTGGGTCAGAGCGGGCGGTGACCACGACCCGGTCAGGTTCTTCCCCGGGTTGTTCCAGGCGTTGAACGACCATTTCACCTGGCAGCTTCCGCCGGTGTTGCCGTAGCCGGTGACGGCCCATTCGTGGCCGAGCTGGTTACCCGATTTGGTGCCGACGTCACCGAAGTAGAGGATCGGCCCGGTGCTGTCGACGTATCCCACTGCCGGTGAGGACAAGATCCGCGGCGGAGCCGTCTGCGGGGGGGTGATCGGAAGGGTGACGCTGCACTCCACCGCCCCCGTGGTGGCGTTGAAGGCGGTCAGAGTCCCGCCCAGGTCGGCGAAATAGACGGTGTTGCCGTCGACCGCTGGAGACGCCTCTACCGGCGAGTCAAGGTCCGCCTGCCAGATGACGTCACCGTTGGCCGCATTGAAGGCGTCGACGTAGCCGTTCTCGCTGCCGTCGTACACGACGGTCTCGCCCAGCGTGGCGTTGTACACCACAGCCGGCGAGCCGTAGACGAAATTGGCTTTCTTGCCGCCAACGACCTGGGACCAGGCTTCGGTCAGAGTCGGGGTGCTCGTCGCGTCGATCACGGTGTCGGGTGAGATGCCACTGTGTGTCACGTCGTGATGGAATGTCGGCCAGTTATCAGGGCTCGCCGAGGTACGAGGGTGGGCCGAGGCTGCCGTCGCGTGCGTTCCGCCCGCGAACAAGGCCAGCATCGCCACACTGAGCGCTACCGCAACCCCTGCCGCCCGCCCCCGCCTATCAGGAATTATTCGCCCAACATAGCCCATTCTTGCCCCTTCCGGGATCTCCGACGGCACCGACACCCACTACCTACAAGGTCGGCCCCCAACCAGGCACTCAGAACCACTGGGCGTGAAATTAGCACCCGTGGTCGTTCACCACGCAAATCGCCGACGTCGAGGCCCACTGTCGTTGGTGACCGAAGTCATTGACAGGGACCCGGTCGAGATGCAACCATTCCTAGCCAGGGCGCCGGAAAGGGCGGAAGGGTGACGAGCACGGCGGATGCATCGCATAATAACGGCCGTACCTGGTGTATACGGTCGGTAACCACGTTGGCGGTAGTACTGCAGATGCTGGTTGGCGTTTCCGGTATCTCGGCAGCTTCGGCTGCCGCTACGTACTTCAATGTGACCAACTACGGCGCCGTCGGCAATGGTCACACCGACAACACCGCGGCATTTGCGGCCGCAATCGCGGCGGCAGACAAAGCGGGCGGTGGCGAGGTCTATGTCCCACCCGGAACCTATGCGTTTAGGGAATCGCTGCCTAGGGGAGGGGCGTCGATCCAACTCAACGGAACGAATCCTATTAGCCTGATTGGCGCCGGCCGAAATACCACCAGCCTTGTCGAGCAGGTGAAGTACCAGCCGTTGCTGTTGGACTTGGACAATGGTTCGATTGTACAGCACCTCAGTTTGAACTCCCTAAAGTATACCGGTGGACGGGTTTTGACCGTGAGGGCCAACGACACCCTCGTCCAGTACGATGACATTCTGGGCGCCAACTATGTCGGACCTATTGGCGGTGGAACTGCTCCTCCCAACGGCACGCCTTTTGCGGTCTACTACTCCGGTCCACTCGACGCCCAGCCCACGGACCCCACCTATAACGTTGGGAACAGGGTCCTCGACGATAGCATTTATGACGGTGTCAATAATGATGGCTTTTCCTTCGCGTTCCAAGAGGAAGGCGAGATCGCCAACGACAGCCATCTCGGATCGCGACTCGCCTTGTACGTCGATAAGGATGTTACGGTTCTGGACTACACATACACCCCCAACCCCCTCTGTACTACCGTCGCCGAGAACGGCTTTTGGATAACGGCCCCTTCAGATCAGATCCTCATTAAGAATTTCGTATCGTCCGGCGCGGGCGGGATCATTGGCGGGCCCAGCCAGACCGGTATGTCGTACGCCATCTCAATCGTCGGAGAGAGGTTGACGACATCTGGCAACTATCGTTTGGCGGTCGGCAATGTCGACGGACTAACCGTTAGCCATAGCGTATTTGGTCCCGACAACTTCCTGAAGTTCTATCCAACCACGACAGCCACAGGAGTCGTGGTATCGCATACGAAGCTAGCTGGAGCCATGTTTCTCGGAACTCAGGGTGTGCCGTATGCCGCAGTCGACGTGACCTTCGATGATGACCGTTTCACCCCATTTGTATTTGACAGTGATCCGAGCGCGACATTTGTCCTTGCTACGGCGGGAGCTACTACCGTCGACATCAGCAGCGGTAGCTGGGACAACAAGTCCGGTGGTTTCAGTTCCGGTATCGGCGCGACGTATCGTGTCAAGGATCTAGCCGGATACCCCGGATAGGGGCGTGGGCAAGGACTCTTCCCCTCGCTTCTATCGTCTCCATTTTGGAGATCCTTTAGTTTTGGAGATCCTTTCCGGTACTTCGCCCACTTGGTTGGATTTCCGTCAAACCGGGCTACGCCCAGATAGGGTTAGGTGGGAATTTCCCGTGGTCTACTGAATCAGATGTGAAGGGGCGGCATGACGAAGATTGCGTTTTCGCGGGGACTGGGCCATCGAGCGGCCCGGTCGAGGAGATTGAGGGGGGTGACAGGGTTCGCGGTCGCGGCGATCGCACTGGTGGCGAGCCTCCTCACGTCGACCACGACCGCTTCCGCTCTGTCGCTCACCCAGATCGGAGAGTCGACGAATGTGGCCGGAGCCGTCAACCGCGGCCCGGACTTCAGCCTGTACTTCAACTCGCAGACGATTGGCGCCCCTAAGTGGACGAACGTTGAGGTAGCCGGCGCGGATACCACCTACGCCCAGCGGTCGATCGCGCAGGTCGGCAACTCGTTGGTGATCGTCGCAGAAGGCGCCGATGACAGCCTCGACGCCTACTGGTACGCGATCAACAGCGGGAGTCAGGCGTGGACGTCGGAACAGGTCGCGGCGGCGGACACCACCTACGGGGCGCCATGGGTTACCCAGATCGGGGAGTCTGCAGTGATCGTCTCCCAAGGCCCTGGCAACAGCCTGGACGCTTACTCCCAAGCCATCGGCGGGACGACGTGGACGCTCGATCAGGTGGCCGGTGCGGACACTACCTACGCCCCGCCGTCAATCGCCCAGATCGGGAACTCGGCGATGATCGTCGCCAAGGGTCGGAACAATACCTTGGACGACTACTACCAGACCGTCGGCGCCACGACATGGACGGCGCGTCGGATCGCCGGCGCCCATACCAGCTACTCGATTCCATCGATTGCTCAAGTAGGAGACTCAGCGGTGGTGGCCGTACTGGGGCCCACCAACAGTTTGGACTCGTACTCGCAGACCAGCGGCAGCCGGTCATGGACCTCGCAGCAGGTCGCTGGTACAGATAGCACCTACTGGTACCCCTCGGTAGCCGCGGTTGGGGATGACGCCGTGATCGCGGCGACGGGGCCAACTGACAGCCTGGACGCCTACACCCAGGCCGAAGGTGGCACGACCTGGAGCCTGGATGAGGTGGCCGGCACGGACACGACGTATTCGTTCCCGTCCGTAGCTCAGATCGGCGGCGACACGGTGATCGTCCTGCAAGGCCCCGACTACAATTATATGGCGTACTGGCAGGCCATGGGCAACACGACGTGGAACCAGGAGTTGATAGCCGGGCCAGCGAAGAAGCCAAAGGGGGCCTAGACATGCCGTACCCCAAAGTGGCGGCGGTAGCCGCACTGGGATTGGTGGCTACTTGTGGGACGCTCACATTGGGAACGGCTGCGGCGTCTGCTCAAACCGCAGCGGCCATAGCGGTGACATCAGGCACTGGCCAGTCGACGCTGGCCGATCAACCTTTCGCCGACCCCTTGACGGTCACCGTGACCGACGACGAGTCGCCCCCCCAGCCGGTCGCGGGAGCGGTGGTCACCTTCAGGGTTACGTCAGGCGCAGCTTCGTTTAGCGGCGGTACGGCCAGGGCCATGGTGGACACCGACTCCTCGGGGGAGGCCACATCGCCGGCGTTGGACGGCGGGGCGGTGGCCGGTCCGGTGACGGTCGCGGCCACGACGCCAGGCGTGTCGAGTCCGGCCACGTTCGGTGAGACCGTGACCACGGCGATCTACCAGGCCGGCAACAACATCTCGACTTCGCCAATCCCGATTGGTTCGGGCCAGAACGTGTCGTACATCGACGAAGAGAACCAGTGGGGTATGGCTATCGTGGCGGGAGGCGTCGAGGCCTGGGGGGACAACCAGTCTGGTCAGCTCGGTGACGGGACCACCACACCCAGTCCGACCACTCCGGTCAATGTCACCGGGCTCAGCGATGTCGTCCAGGTCGATGGTGGCAATGACTTCGCCTTGGCGGTACTGAGCAACCACAGCGTCGACGCGTGGGGATCCAACGCGGAAGGCGATCTCGGCAACGGGCGGTCGTCCCAGTATGCGACCGTTCCCCAGCCAATTCCCGACCTCTCCCAAGTCGTGCAAGTGTCGTCCGGCAACAATCACTCGCTTGCCCTATTGTCGAATGGGCAGGTCATGACCTGGGGCGACAACCTCGATGGCGACCTGGGGATCGGCAGTTCCACGCCCCAGTACTACCCAGTCCTGATCCCGTCGTTGCACAACGTGGTGGCCGTGAGCGCCGGCTGCGACTGGAGCCTGGCGCTCATGTCGAATGGGGCGGTCATGGCGTGGGGGCTCAACTCGGAAGGGGAGCTCGGCGACGGGACGACCACCAACAGGTCGGTCCCCGTGAAAGTCAAGCATCTTCCCGCGGTTACGCAGATCTCCGCCGGCGGCAACTTCCCGTCCAATGGGCACGCCCTCGCGTTAGGCGCCAAGGGTGAGGTGTGGGCCTGGGGTGATAATGCGGAAGGTCAGCTCGGAGTACCGTCGGCCGGTGCGCTCTCCGCTACTCCCGTGAGGGTAGTGGGCCTTCACAACATCGCGGCAGTCTCTGCCGGCGGCTCCCACAGCCTCGCCCGCAACACGGCTGGCGACATGTGGGTCTGGGGCTCACAGGCCGACGGGCAGCTCGGTACGGGCGGAACCGCCAACGTGACTACTCCGCTCTTGAGTTCCTTGACCGACGTGCAACTGGACTGGGCTGGTGCGCTCGGATCGATATTCCTCGTCGGTTAGCACGCGGGGGGTTTGCCTGATCTGAGAGCCGCGTTCCAAGAGGCTAAGTCCGCGAGCGAGTTAGCCGCGAATCCTCGATATCCGTCTACACCAGAAATGGGTTGCCACAGCTCGACCGAACCGGCGTGATCGGATATGGCGTCGACGATCGCCGCACAGTCCTCACCTTTGGTCTGGCTGTCCGCTTGGAACGCGACGAGAGTCGTCGTCGGGTTCTGTTGCCATAGGTGATCGATGGCGGTGGATAGCCAATTAAAGCTCGCATGGCTGGTCTTGCCGAGGCCGTGGTTGTCGATTACGCAGCGCGGGCCACTCTTGGAGGCAGAAGCCGCACATTGCTGGACGATTTGGGTGGCAAATATTGACCCGTTCTTCGGCCCGTTATCCAGCTTAGGCATGGTATTGATCGGAAAATATACGGCCGTGTTGTGCCACCCCGAGTAATTGCGAAGTGCACCCTGCAGGCACGATTCGTATGCTGCGGTCGTGAGGCCGGCGGCCTCCATCGGGGGGAGATCGACGGCATTGACGATAAACGGCTCGTCGGTCGTGGTGCTGCAGGACGTTACCTGCACTCCCGCGATGAGCGGGTCGTGGTCGTAGCGGGCAGCCAGAGCGTTCTGGAAGGTGGACCACGCCGCCTCGTACGACTCGCTCCACCACCGACCGAGCGTGTTGGTGCGGCCGGATTTCGAGTTTGTGATAACGGAGAGGGGTGGTCCGCCGATCGACTTGGCCCAGTTCGGGGCTGAGAATCCCGGGAACACCCGCAGCTTGACCGCCAGCTGATGGGTGGGGTGGGCCTGATCGAACTCGCTGACCGACGCCAGCGAGGCATCGAGCGGCGTCCAGTCGTACTGACCAGGCTCGGGTTCGAGTTGGGACCAGTCCTCGTCTACCGCGATCCCACTGAACGCGGCCACGTCGGAACCAACCGCATCCGGGTTCGTAGTCGGAAACGGCTGGTTTGGATCGTCAGCCCCATTTTGGGGCGGCATGATGACCAAGCCACTCAGCGCGGCCTTGTCATGCCCAGGTGTCGACCGTATCCCCGTCGTTGACCCGCATGCGGACAGGGTCACGACCACCGCCGCTAACGCACCAACCGTTATCCGGGAACCGTGCCAGCTGATCAGAGCGGATCGGCGCCCCACGCCCCTAGTTGGAAGCGTTCGAGGATGGTGTGGGCTTCGACGATCTGCTCGTCCGTCAGCCGGCGTCGGAATTGCGATGATTGCTGCAGGCGGCGGTTCGTGGTATCCGTCGCGGTGTGGGCGTTGGGGTGGGCGCGAGCCGTTCCTCCGTGGACGACGAAGGCGGGATCATCCGCCTTCCTCAGGAACTCCGCGGCGTCCTCCGTCCACTCCAGTCCGACCTGATCGAACAGGGCCATGCATCCTGGAAGCGGGTCTGCGCTCAGCTCGTCGTAGGAGACCTGCACCCAGTCGGGGTGGCGCTCGACTGTCTGCTTGAGCGCCAGCGTCAGCAATCCGACGCTCCACGCCACGTCAGCCACTGGTGAGCTCCCGGGCGGGGGTGGGGTGAGACCCAAGGGCTCGAGATAGGCCGTCCGGACGGCAGGTTGGTCACCGACGGGCCATTTGCTGGCCATGTCGAGCACGAGCCAACTCGACACGACGTTGAGCGGGTTGCGATGGAGAACAACCATCCTTGGGGCGTAGCGCTTCGCGATCCACTCGAGCGAGAACGCCGAATTGACCGACTTGACAACCACATGCTCGGGTCGTTGGCGGAGACGGGAGGTACCCACCGCCAGCCCCGCGATGGCCGCGTCGCGAACCGCCGGAGGAACCTTGACCAACTGACGCCCAGCGGCGCGGGCAGACTCCACGCGGTCCCATGGCCAGCCTCCGGAAAAGGCCAGATCCCAGACCAGCCGGTACCAACCGCTGGGGTCATCCACCCCGAGAGCTGGGTACGGGCCGAGCCTGGTGGCAACCATCGCCCCCAGCACATCGGAGATTGGTCCGTCCGGCTCGTACACGGTTCGGGTGGCGGTCGCCCTTCCCAGCACGTTGGCCAGCCAGGTACTGCCGCAGCGGGGCGTGCCGGCCAGCAGGACGGCACCCGGCCCGCCGGGCTTAGCCACCCGAATCGTTCGTCTGTTCAAACTCGGGAGTTCGCATCACCGTTTGATCATAGTGGGCCTCGCTCGGGCCCGATGCCGGCCGGCTAGGGGTTTGGACCGCGGCCGGAAGGAGGGACACCAGGGCGGCTACGATTCCCGATGCCGCACCGGCCAAGGCCCCATAGATCGTGACGTTGACAGCGGGCAGGTCGATCCTCGCCAGATCGTGGAGGTTTGGTGCCAGAATAAGGGCCAAAATGAGGCCGGCCACGGCACCGATGAGTCCGATGACGAGCACCGCAGACAGAGCAGAAATGGCGCCGGAGCTCTCGCGAACAACGGACCTCACCCGGCGCGGTGAGATCGCGAGTTGGATGGCGCCGGCCAGCAGAAGCGCGGCTCCGGCCAACTCGAGAAGGCGCCGGAGGGCCAACGCGGTCTGGACGTTGCCCGCGACCAGTTGCGACTGCTGCAGGACCGTGAAGTCAGCCTCACTTGGGTCGATGACCCCGTTCTGGCTGAGGAGGGTAGTGGTCGCCTCTCGGGCCGCGGCCGCTGCTGCTGTTGGGGAGGCGGCCCGGATCAGGACCTGGTCGATCGGTGAGTTGAGATGCGGCAACAGCGTGCTCCACGCGGCTGTTATGGGAACGACTACCAGGTTGTCCTGGTTATAAGAACCTGAGTAGCCGCGCGCGGCAAGGGTGCCGACGACCACGAAGGTTTGGTCCGAGATCGTCACGTCCTGCCCGATGGGATCGGAGCCGGCGAATAGAGCGTTGACGACAGCCTGCCCGAGCACGATGTCAGGTGTTCCCAGCTGCACGTCCGCCGGGGTCAAGAACCGGCCTTGCGATAGCTGGTATCCGAGTACCCGAGCGAAGGCATCGGTGGAGCCGATCACGTCAGTGCGGAAGGTGCGACTGAGGGCCTGGACGTTCGCACTGAGCCCTGTGGTGGGGGCGACTGCCTCAGCCGCGGGCACAAACGCCGGGTTGCCGAGAACCAAGACGTCGTTGGGGGTGAGGCTCGAGGTAGGGAGGCCGGTCTGCACCCCGGAAGCCGATACCGCGGTGGACGCGACGACCACGACGTCTCGACCGAGCCCCCCGGTCGACTGCTTGGCCAGCGTCGAGGCGCTGTGGCTGACCGCCACCGCGAGGATGACCGCGGCCACACCGCATGCGATGGCGAAGGAATCGACGAGATGTGGAGGAAGGCGACTCCGGACGGCCAGGATCGCAGGTCTTTGGGCGGTGGCGACCGTCATGCCGGCGCAGTGTCCGGCCCAGACTCCAAACGCCGACACATGCTGATCACTATGAGCCCGCGACCGAGGTCGCTGTCTGGGGTAGACCCTGGTAGGCCGACAGCACGACCTGCTCACCTGCCGTGAGGCCGCTCGTGATCTGAACCAGGGTGGTGCCTTGCATGCCGGTCTTGACCGCCGTCGCTACTGAGCGCTTACCGCTCCACACGTCGACGTTGGGAGTGCCGGCGAGCAGGAAGATGGCCGATTGGGGAATGGCGAGGACAGAGTTCGCTTGGGTAACGCTGAGGCTGACACTTACGGCCATGCCTGCCGACAGCTGGCTCGAGGCGATATCGGGAATGATGCTGGCATAGACGACGGGGGAGCCATTGACCACGGTGGAATCCTGGGCCACCGCCAGCACGTGACAGGGCAGCGACAGTCCGCTGAGGCTAACGGCGGTGATGGTGCCGGTCTGGTGGGCGGAGAGCTCCGACACGTCGGTCGCCGGAAAGGTGGCGCCGATCACGAAGCTGCCGTTAGTGCCGAGCACGATAAACGGCTCGGTTCCCGGGGTGGTGGCGGCCGCGCCCGCCCCGGACGTCTGGGGGGGAATGGGCGCGTTGGTCCCCGGCAAGGTTTGCACACCCGTCGCCGACCCAGTGACGTTCTCGCCGATCTGGCCGTTGACCTCGAAGATGGTCCCGGCGCTCGGCGCCACCAGCGTCGTAGTCGCCACCTCGTCTTGGGCGGCCTGGAGTTCGGCGTTCGCCGCACTGACCCCAGCCTGGGCGGTGGCGACATTGCCGGGGTTGGGCGTGGAAGCGGTTTGCAGGGCGGTATTCGCTGACGCCACCTGGGACTGGGCCTGGCTGATCCTCAACTGACCGTTCGACTTGTCGCTCTGAGCGGTCGCCTCGTCGGTCTGGAGTAGCGTCAAGGCGCTCTGGCATATGGAAGCATTAGAGGGCTGCGACACACTGCACCCGTCGGCGGTCAGCTGCTGGTTGGCATCCGCGACGAGCGAAGCATCTTCGGTGTTCGTGGTCTGGACTGACTCGACCGTCTCGTTGTATACGGCCTGGTCGGACGACAGGGTCGAGTGTAATTGGACCGAGAGAGCGGGGGTGAGGGGAGACTGAGCGGCCAGGAGCGCGGCGTTGGCGGTTGCGACAGCCGCCTGGGCGCGCGCCACATCGCTCGTGGCGGTGGCGCTGTTGAGCCGGGCCAGGACGGTTCCCTGGGTGACCTTTTGCCCTTGACTGACGTCGATCTGGGCCAACGTGCCGGCGGTGCTGAAATTGACGCCGATCTCGGACGCCGGCACGACGGTTCCGCCTCCGGTCACTGTTACCGGGAAACTCTGGATGGCGGCCGTCGCCAACTGGGGCTGAACGTCGGTGCTGGAGTTCCCCGAGGTGAAGTGGGGCACGATCGCGACGGCCGCCACCAGCAGCACCACCGCAACCACTACGACGACGACCGTCGCCGTTCGGTTCCTCATCCCGGTTTTCGGCTCATCCGGGCTGATCAAGCCGCTCTCATCTTGGCTCATCGGGCTGACAAATCATACTGTCGGGACGTTTGGGGTAGGGGTTCGCCCCGCCCCGACTGTCGCTCGGGTGGTTTGTCATATCCATAAGAGGTAACGCTTTCCGGGTAGCCCGCCACACATTGAGCCCTATCCGCGGCACGGCGAGCACCATCGATACGCCGTCTTGCCACACCCGGACACGAGTCCGCTCGTCATGGTTCCACTCGATCCCGACCTCACGAACGGGGATCGCCAGCCGGAGCGCGGTTGCGATCACCTCGACATCCCAGGCGAACCCGTCCTCTCGAGAGAAGGGGAGGACGCATCGCCAGACCTCGGTTGGCGCGGCCTTGGCGCCGCATTGCGTATCGGCCACCCCGGGACAGAGCCAGGCTCTGACCAGGCGGTTGAACGCTTTGCCAGCAATCTCGCGCCGGCGCTCTTCGTGCTGTGCGATCCTCGCACCAGGCGCGGCCCGAGATCCGATGGCGAGGCAGTTTCCGGCCGCCGCCTCGGCGATGATCCGATTGAGCTGGTCGAGGGGTGTTGACAAATCGATATCGCAGAACGCGGCCAGGTCTGTCCCCGCCTCCCGGAGACCGCTCCGCACGGCAGCACCCTTACCCGCGTGGGGGCAACACAGGATCGCCACCACATCGGAGCCCCAGCGTTCGATGGCGCTCGTCACTACTTCGACCGTGCGGTCCGAGCTGCCGTCGTCCACAAAGAGCAAGCGACTGCCCGGGGCCCGGGCGGAGATGAACTCGTATAGCTGGTCAAGCGACTCGGCGACCCTGTCCTCCTCGTTGAACACCGGCACGACGAGGCACAGCGTGAGCTGGTCGCTTCGCAAGTCAATTATTCTACCCTGGTCCATCCCGCTCCCCTTCTCGTGCCCCAAACACCCGCTCAATCTCCTCTTCGCCGTGCATGATAGATGCAATGGCCGCTCGTTACCAGATGGCTCCCGCGATGCCTCTTGGCGCCCCCAGCCGATCATTGTGGGCCACTGATTACCGTTTCACAGTGACTGCGGGCGAGGTGACGACGGTGGAGCCGGTGGTGTTGGTGGCGGTCACAGTGACAGTCACGGATTGTCCGAAATTACCCGCGACTGGCGTGTATGTCGATGACACGGCCCCGGCGATGGGGCTCCCGTCGGCGTTCCATTGGTAGGCGAAGCTTGGGGCAGGGGTCTGTCCGGCCTGCCAATTGTTGTTCGCGGTCAGAGGATCGCCGACGTCGGGGGTCCCGGAGATGACCGGTGGTGCATTGTCGACCGGGGCCAGACCGGTCACGGTGAACGTGCTCCCAGTGGTGCCCTGGTAGAAACCTGTGGCCGAATTCGACCAGGTTCCACCGGTAACGGTGACCGTCGCGGGACCCACTGGACCAGTGATTTGTTCAAATGTGGGAGCAGGCGGACTAAAGGTGGACGCCGGGAAGCTGTCGTCCTCGAACGTCGCGCTCACTGAAGCATTCGGATCGGCGCCGTTGTACCCCTGGAACTGGACAATGGGCATTTCCGTATCTTCGATAAGCGTCGCGGAAACCGAAGTCGTCGGGTCGAACTTCAATCCGCTCAAGTTGCTGTCGCTGACGGTGAGGTCGCTGACATTGCCGACCGCCAGGTGGTAGGGCAAGGAAACCGGGCCGGGCCCACCAGTCATCGTCTCGTCGCTGATCGTGATACCTGTCGAGGTGCCGGTCTGGGCCGGACCGCCGATCACGCCACCCGCGGCCGAGCTGGTAAAGCCAGTGATGGTGATGTCAGAGGAGGGCGCGGTGATGAAAAAACCGTTCTCGGCTATCGAAGTACATTCAGGATTGGGGGTATAGGAGAAATTGTCTACCGTGACATTGCTGTCCTTGTACAAGGCCAGCCGCGACCCGAAGTAGGTGATGTTGCTGATGGTAGAGTTGTCCTGGTAAGAGAACGATATTCCGTCGTTGTTGACCCCATCCTCGATGTAGGTATTTTCGACAATATTGCCGCTGGTATAGAGACCAGTGGTGTGGTCGGCATTAGGTGGCCCGGGAAATGAAAGCGCGTACGGTGTCTCCTGTGCGGCGCCGATCGTGACCGTCTTGAACGCCCCCAGCACCGCGTCGTCATCGACCGTTGTATCGGTGGAGTAGACGGTCAGGTCGGGGCCCCCGCCATACGACCGGGTGTTGAGGGTGAGATTCTCCACCATCGAACCAGTGGCGACCGAGGGCTGCTTTTGGTTGCCGACCTCCATCAGTCTCTGACCGGCGACCGCCTCCACCAACGTGGCCCCATCGCAGGTTGGACTGGTGCAGGGTGTGCTACTCGGAGGAGGACCCATGATGGTCACCGGCGCCGGGCCCGGAATCTTGATCGAGGACGGCAGGACGTTGTTGAGCACCTGTGTGAAGGCGTAGGTGCCGGCGGGGACCAACACGGTGCCGCCGCCCGCGTTCTCAGCAGCCGCAATGGCGTTGGCGAAGGCCACGGTGTTGTCCGCCGATCCGTCGGGATTGGCGCCAAAGCTCATGACGTTGTCGGTGAACGTACTCGCTTGGTGGCGAACCACCCCGGCGGTGACCGTATGGGTGACATCCGGAGCGGAAGAGGCCTTTGTCGCGATCACGGCTCCTCCGAGCCCGAGCGCGCACGCGATTAAGGGCAGGCCTACCCGCCAGCCCCAACTCCTCCGCCACAGAATCCCACCGACTGCCACAACGTCCTCCCTCTCGCCCTGCCCGTCACTGTAGCTTGGTGGCCCATCGCCCGCACCGCGCCCCCCATGGCCCGGGCCCCGCTCGCAGCCAGGCCAACCGACTCACCTGGCTCGAGGTGGGTTTGCTGACAGCACGGGTGGGCCGAAGGAATGACGAGTGAGGATTGTGGAGACAATTACGCGACCTAGCCGCTGGGTCGCCCTGACCATCGCATGCTTGGCAGCAGTAGCTACCTTGGCGGCGTGCGGGACGTCGCATCGCTCCACCGCCGCACCGGCGTCCACCCTACCTTTGGGAGCGGAAGCCGACTGTTCGTCACCCAATCCAGCGAACCCGATGTTCGCGCATACTTCCAGCAATAACCTGATCGACACCCAGGGTCGGGTGATGGTGCCTTACGGGCTTACGGTGTTCGGATTAGCCAACCAGGATTGGCAGGGGCAGCTGGCTCAGGACGACAATCAGATCAGAGCCGCGATCACTCAATGGTGCACGAACTACGTGCGGCTCCAGATCGCGCCCGCCAACCTACTCTCCGAAGCTCCCTACGACGCCCCTTACCTCACGGCAATCGAAGGCGAGGTGCAGCTAGCCTTGAGCTATGACAACGATGTTATTTTGACCGCTCAGACCGAGCGATTTACGGACGAACCCGCGGATAACCCGACCGAGCAAACTATTCAGTTCTGGAAGGTTCTGGCTCCCATTTACCAGCATAACCCGCGGGTGTGGTTCGACCTGTTCAATGAACCTCGACTGCAAACATCGAGTGGCACGTGGAGCGACTGGCAGAATGGCGTTACCGTGGCCGGCCAACAGTACGTAGGCATGCAAGAATTGGCCGATGCAGTCCGAGCAGCCGCTGGCAACGTCAACCTCATCCTGGTCGAGGGTCCTCATGACGGGCAAAATCTCGGCCAATTGGGGAGCCACCTGATTACCGGCAGCAATATTGCCTATGCCGCCCATACGTACGGGCAGACGAACGAAGGGGTGTGGAACAGTCACTTTGGGAACATGGCCAAGACGGTGCCGGTGATCGTCGACGAGTGGAGCGAGTGGGACCAGAGCTCCAGTGCCGGCGACTGCTCGCCCCTCGCCGCCACCTACGTCCCTCAGTTCTTCTCCTACCTCCGCCAGAATCAGATCGGGCTCGGCAGTTGGGGTTTGATCCCTGGGGTGCTCGTCACCAATACCAGTACCTTCACTCCGACCCAGATCACCAGCACGTACACGTGCTCGGTCAGCACCGCCGAGTCCGACGTGGTGAAGGCCAACCGAGTCGCCAACGGTAGTCAACCGGTCCCGGCGGCCCAAGGCGTCGGCCAGCTCCTACAGAACTATTTCAAGCAGTACGCGCGGGCGTGAGCTCGCGGGCGGGCTGAGTAGGCGCATGATCGGGGTCCGATGATATGCTTGGTGTCGTAGATGCGATCCGGCGGGCGGAGTCCGCTCGCTCGAACCGCAGTTGGGGCCCATGCGGTGCAGGTTTGGGAATATGTCGCGAGGCGCTGTCGCCGATTCTGACGTGAGGAGATCAAGAAGATGAAGGGTTTGGCAAAGTCGGCCGTCATGGCGGTGGCACTGGTGATTCCGATCCTCGCGTCGGCCACGCCCGCTTCCGCTCTATCCATAACCATGATCGGTGCGTCCGGGAATATGGCCGGAGCCGTCAACCGCGGCCCGTCTTACAGCCTCTACTACAACTATCAGGCCATCGGCCGGCCGAAGTGGAAGAACGTCGAGGTAGCTGGCCCGGATACCACCTACGCCCAAAGGTCGAGCGCCCAGATCGGGAGCTCGCTGGTGATCGTCGCCCAAGGCGCCGACAACAGCCTGGACTCCTACTGGCACACCATCGACAGCGGGAGCCAGACGTGGACCCTGGAGCAGGTAGCTGGAACCGACACCACCTACGCCGCGCCCTGGATCGCCGAGATCGGTAACTCGGCGGTTATCGTCGCCCAAGGCGCCAGTGACAGCCTGGACGCCTATTCGCAGACGATCGGCAGCACGACCTGGACCCCGGTGCAGGTGGCCGGCTCAGATACCACCTACGCGGCGCCGTCGGTCGCCCAGATCGGGAATACGGCGGTGATCGCGGCAAAAGGCCACCACAACACGCTGGACGCCTACTCGCAGACCATCGGCACTGCCACCTGGGCCCTGGCTCAGGTAGCCGGCTCCAATACCACCTACTCGATCGCGGCGATCGCCCAGGTGGGGAACTCGGCCCTGATCGCGGCCGTAGGCTCCGACAGCAGCCTGGACGCCTACTCGCAGTCCATCGGCACCACCACCTGGACGCTTGCCCAGTTAGCTGGTGCGGACACCACCTACTGGTACCCGTCGGTGGCCGAGGTTGGAGGTAACGCGGTAGTCGCGGCGACGGGGCCAACTGACAGCCTGGACGAATACGTGCAGACCAGCGGCAGCACGACCTGGACCCCGTCGCAAGTAGCTGGTGCCGATACCACCTACTCTTTCCCGTCGGTCGCCCAGGTGGGCAACAACACGGTGATCGTCCTGCAGGGTCCGGACTACAATTACATGGCCTACTGCCAGACCATCGGCGCCACGACGTGGAACGCGGAGCTGATAGGCGGCCCCGCCAAGAAAAAGACTTGATAGGCGGCCCCGCCAAGAAAAAGTAGGCGCCGCATACATCCCCCTCCGACCAGTGCGCGTGGACGCCGCCGACTATCGTGGCGTGGTGTTGTCGTCCGGCGGGAAGTAGGGGAGACGAGGTAAAGCAGGGGCATGCAGAAGCCAGGATGCCGATGAGTCGGTTTGACGTGCGCCACGGCGGTTTGATCCGGGGGCTGCTGGCGGTGCTCACTGCGGCCCTGGTGGCGCTGCCAACGGTCGCGGGGTCGGTCCAGACGGCGAGCGCGCAGGTCCCCCCGTCTGACTGGAGCAGCGTGCTGTTGTCGCCGCCGGCGGATCTGGGCACCCAAGTGACCATCAACGCCGAGTCGTGCTGGAGCGCTGGTAACTGCGTGGCAGTCGGCAGCTACCTGGGCTCCACCTCCGGCGGCCCGCCCCTCGATGCCCAGCCCCTCGTCGAGACCCTCTCGTCGGGGACATGGACGGCGTCCACGCCACCCGTTCCGACCTCGATAAATCCTGTCGACCCTACGGGCCCTCCGGTCCCCGCGCAGTCGTCCACCCTCATCGGAATCTCCTGTACCAGCCTCACGACATGCGTCGCGGTCGGCAACTACAACCCGGGGATCCCCCATGAGCTACCAGCGCAGTACAACTTTGCCACCGAGCTCTCGGGCGGCACGTGGACTACCACGCCCCTCACTCTGACGGATGGCACCATCCTCTCGTTGACCGGCATCTCCTGCGCCGATGCCACGGACTGCGTGACCGTCGGTAGCGGAATCGTCAGCTCGTCCGAGACGGGCATCGCCTACACCCTGTCGAGCACGGGCTGGGCGTCGGGTGCTGTCATCCCGCTCCCGGTCATCGGCGACCCACCCCAGGCGTTGACCGAGACCCTCAACGGGGTGTGGTGTATCTCGAGCACCGCCTGCACCGCGGTCGGCTACTACCAAGACGTCGGGTCCCTCAACGAGCATGTGGTGATCGAGACCCTGTCGGGAACCACTTGGACTTTCGACCAGAGCCTGGCGGAGACGGAGCCCCCCGGAGCTATCAGTGCCGAGCTCTCGGCCGTGTCGTGCACCTCGCTCACCTTGTGCCAGGCGGTCGGGTCCTACACCAGCGCAGCCGGCATCATCCAGGCGCTGGCGGAATCGCAGACCGCCTCCGGCTGGGTGCCCACAACCGACATGACTCCCGATGATTCCGCCGGCAGCAGTCTCTCAGCGGTCTCCTGTACCGGCGCCGAGGCGTGCGTGGCCGCGGGAAGTTACCTCGACTCGACCGACGCGAACCACGCCCTGACAGCGATCTTGTCGGGCAACGGGATCTGGACTGACGCGAACTTGACTGACCCGGACAACTCTTCGAACCCCGGTTTGACCGCCGTGTCCTGCCCCGACACCGGGGATTGCGTCGGGGTCGGCAACGCCACGCCGACTACCGGGGGCCTCGAGCCATTCGCGGCAACGGAGGTCGTACCCGCTGCGGTCGGCTTCACGGTGTCTCTTCCGGCGACGGCTACTCCCGGGGAGGCCGTGACCATGACGGTAACCGCGGTTACCGCCGACGAGGGGACTGCGTACGGTTACAGCGGCACCGTCGGGTTCACCTCCACTGACCCCGAGGCGATGATCCTGCCTCCCCAGGGCACCCTGAGCAACGGCGTCGGGACGTTCGAGGTCACGTTCGGGACGGTGGGAGTGCAGACCGTCACCGCCACGGACACTGTCAACTCCAGTATCACGGGGATTTCGAATTCTGTCACCGTTGGTGTACCCGCGGTCCGTTTTGCGGTAACTCTTCCGGGCACGGCCAATGTGGGGTCGGTCGTGACCATGACGGTCACCGCCATCGATGCGACCGGCGGGACGGCGACCGATTACACGGGCACCGTCGCGTTCACCTCGAGTGACACCTCGGCAGCCCTGCCTGCCGACAGCACCCTGACCGGCGGTACCGGGACCTTCAATGTCACGTTCGAGACCGCGGGTCAACAAAGCGTCACCGCCACCGACACCGAAACCGGTATTACCGGGACATCGAATTATGTCACGGTTAGCCTACCCGCCTTCGAGGTGTCACTTCCTGGCACGGCTACGACTGGCACGCCCGTGGTCATGGGGGTCACCGCGCTGACTCCCGGCTTTACCGGTGCGGTCAGGTTCACTTCCAGTGATACGAAGGCGATCCTGCCTCCCCCGAGCGCCCTCAGCAACGGCTCCGGAACGTTCCATGTCACATTCGAGACGGGGGGACTGCAGACCGTCACAGCCATCGACACCGGCATCCCAGCGATCAGGGGAACGTCGAATCTGGTCACGGTAACGGTCAGGGTTGTCGATACCGCGCCGACCGCGCCGACCGGCCTCCGGGCTACTGGCCAA
This sequence comes from Acidimicrobiaceae bacterium, assembly GCA_003156595.1. GTDB lineage: Bacteria > Actinomycetota > Acidimicrobiia > Acidimicrobiales > Palsa-688 > PALSA-693. Next base: position 11,594 of record PMHH01000102.1, on the reverse strand, counting down.
GAAAGTGGGATCGCGCTCACCTGGTCGCCTCCGGCCAGCAACGGGGGCTCCGGGATCACTGGTTACCTGATCTTCAGGGGCGTGCAAGCGGGCCGAGAGTCGGCGACTCCTGTGGCCACCACGACCGCCACCAGCTACCTCGACACCACCGTTTCTCGGGGCGGGCTGTACTTCTACGTAGTCAAAGCGGTCAACGCGATTGGTTTGTCCCGCCCCTCTGACGAGGCCTTTGCCATGTTGACACCCGTCATCGCCGCGGGAGGTCACCTCTTCGCCGGCGCACCGGGTGGCAACGGATATTGGCTGACGAACGCCCAAGGTGGAGTGTTCCCATACGGCGGCGCCGGGTACTACGGGTCGTTGGAGGGGATACGGTTGGATCAGCCGATCGTGACCATGGCGTCGACAGCAGACGGGCATGGGTATTGGTTGGCCGCCTCGGATGGAGGGGTATTCGCGTTCGGCGACGCCGGGTTCTACGGGTCGTTGGGGAACATCCGGTTGAATCAGCCGATCGTGGGCATGGCCGCCACACCAGACGGGCACGGGTATTGGTTGGTCGCCGCGGACGGTGGGGTCTTCGCCTTTGGCGACGCCGGGTTCCACGGGTCCACCGGCGGCATCCGGCTCGACAAGCCCGTCGTGGGTATGGCGGCGACGCCCGACGGACGCGGCTACTGGCTGGTGGCAACCGATGGCGGCGTATTCAGCTTCGGCGACGCCCATTTCTACGGATCGACCGGGGGGGTGCATCTGGCCCAGCCGATCGTGGGCATGGCGGTGAGCCCCGATGGGAATGGGTATTGGATGGTCGCTTCGGACGGGGGTATTTTCACCTTTGGTGCGGCCGGATTCTACGGGTCACTCGGGGGTCACATCATCATGTGGCCGATCCTCGGCATGATCGTGGAACCTACCGGGATCGGCTACCAGATCGTCAACTTCGTCGGGACGGCCACGGTGTTCGGCACCCCATGAGATGCCGGTAGGCTACAATCGATTTGGCACCCGACCAGATTCAACTGTCAGGTGCAACCCCAAACCATAGACATCCGGTATGCCCTAGTGGCATCGAAGTGGGCCAGCCGGCCCAGCCTGACGAGGTGAGAGGCACCCCTCCACGGAGTGGCCCCTTTCGTACGTCAGTGCGCAAGAGGAAGGAGGAGGTGACCGATGGACAACCCGAGAGCGGAGAAGGTGGCGGTTGTCGATCAGGTGCGCCGGCGCTTCGACGACTCCAGCGCCGCCATCCTGACGGAATATCGAGGCCTCAAGGTCAAGGACCTGGCGGGCCTGCGTCGGTCGCTGCGATCCAACGGCGGCGACTACAAGATCTATAAGAACACCTTGGTCCGACTTGCTGCCCGCAGTTCCGGTCTGGCGGAGTTGGACGAGATGCTGCTGGGCCCGACCGGGATCGCCTTCGTCGACGGCGACGCAGCCGCGGTGGCCAAGGTGCTTCGCGATTTCGCCCGGACCAACCCGTTCTTGGTCATCAAGGGCGGGGTGCTTGGCGACAAGGTCATCGGGGCCGCGGAGACGTCGGCCCTCGCCGATCTACCGTCCCGCGAGATCCTGCTGGCGCGTTTCGCCGGCGCCCTAGCGGCCCCGATGCAGCGGATGGCCGGGCTACTGCAAGCCCTGCCTCGCAACTTTGCCTACGGGCTGGCGGCCCTGCGGGATCAACGGGCCGAAGGCGAATCGGGGGCTGATTCATCTACTGAGGCGGCAGCCCCGCCGGTCGAAGCCCCGGCCGGCGAAGTCGAGCTGGTCGAAGCGGCACCTGTCGAAGATGTAGCCGCCGCCGTCGAGGTTCCGCCCGTCGAAGATGCCGCCGCCGCCGCCGTGGAGGTTTCGCCCGTCGAGGATGTAGCCGCGGCCGTCGAGGTTCCGCCCGTCGAAGATGCGGCCGCCGCCGTGGAGGTTTCGCCCGTCGAAGATGCTGTCCCAGTCGTCGGAGCCGGTGACCCGTCGGTCGAATCCGCCGAAGTCGAATCCGTCGAATCCGTCGACGCCCCGGAGCCAGAAGCCGGCGCCCTCGTCGCCTCCGAATCTGACCTGTCCGCAGAGCAACCCCAGGAGTAATAACACCATGGCAACCAAAGAAGAGATTCTCGACAGCATCGCCAACCTGACCGTTCTCGAGCTTTCCGAGCTGCTGAAAGACTTCGAGGAGCGTTTCGGCGTCACCGCCGCGGCGCCGGTCGCCGCAGCCGCCGCCCCTGCCGGCGGCGCGGCCGAGGACGCCGTCGAGGAGGAGCAGGACGAGTTCGACGTGATCTTGACCGCCGCCGGCGACAAGAAGATCCAGGTCATCAAGGAGGTCCGGGCGCTCACCAGCCTCGGGCTGAAGGAGGCCAAGGACCTTGTGGACGCGGCCCCCAAGTCCGTTCTCGAGAAGGCGAGCAAGGAAGACGCCGAGAAGGCCAAGGCCCAGCTAGAGGCGGCGGGCGCCACCGTCGAGCTCAAGTAGCACGTAGCGGCCGGGCAAGTAGCGGCCAAGTAGCGGCCGGGTTAGTGGCGGGCAAGTAGCGGCCCGGCAAGTAGCGGCCCGGCAAGTGGCGGGCAAGAAGCGGCCGGGCAAGTGGCGGGCAAGAAGCGGCCGGGCAAGTGGCGGGCCGGCCGCCGGCCCGCCAACTTGCAGTCTCGACCCCCGTTCGAAACGGCTAGGGCGTCCGCCTGGGCCGAGAGCGGGCTCCGGTCAGTACTAGTACGCCGGCGGCGATGGCCGACATGGCGACGAGCAACAGCACAATGACGTTGTAACCAGTGAAGGCCAAGTGACCTGAAGCTTCCGGTACGGCTCGGCTTGGCGTGGCGGTGGCGTCACCTGCCGTGCGGAGCCTCTTGGTGGTGGGCGTCTTGGTGGTGGTCACGGTCGAGTCGGTGCTGGTCGCCGTCACCGCCCCACCCGAGGGGGAGGTATCCGGGATCGTCGTGGTCGTGGTGGACGGGATCGTCCCACCCGAGGGGGATGTCCCGCCCGTGGGCGGGGTTTCCGGCAAAGTCGTGGTCGTGGTCGTGGTGGTGGTGGTGGTCGTCGTGGGGGCAGGCGGGCTGGGGCAGGCGTTGCCGCCGAGGCGGGCTGCGATCACGTCCTGCCTGGTCGCGGAAGGGTCACCTGGAGGTGTCGATCGTTCCGTGAAGTCGACCTGCCAGAAGCACGCCGGAAGCGCCACCTCCCAAGGAGCCTTGGAGTACGCGTAGAGGTGCTGCGGAAACGCGTCCGCCCTGATGTCCGAAGGTGCGCTCCAGCTCGCCAGGTAGAAGTCGGGTCCCACGCATCCCGATATGACTCTCACGGTCGCTTCCGTGCTCGTGAACTCGAGCATCACCTGGCAGTTCGCCGCCGAGGCCCCGACGGGGGAGGCCGACGCTTGTCCGCGGGAGCTTCCGATCACGAGGCACGCAACCGCGCAGAGTGGCAGCACCACCATGAGACGGCCCAACCTGGCGAGCCAGTTTTCCGCTGTAACTGTCTGACGATTCAACGTATTGCCCCTTGGTGCCCTCGGTGATGTGCCTACCCGCTACGAGTCTGCCCGACCCGCAGCCATACTACTTTAGGGGATTCTTCCAAATCAGGCGAGAAAGGGAGGAATATCGGGCCGCTATGAGAATCAGCGCCATAGCACCAGGCGGGCTGCGGCGGCGAAGGGCAGGGCGGCGATCACCAGCACCACCAGCTGCAACGCGGTCGGGGTGCCCGGCTGGTTGAAGATCGCGATGTGGAGGTCGTCGACACTACGCTGAGTGACGACCGCGCTGGATCGAACCAGCGTGGGGAGGAACTCCCCTCCGATCAGTCCGGCCAGGGCACAGAGCGGAGCGGCGACCAGGGGGCCGGTCAGGGCCACCGCCAACCCGGCGATGACGAGGGCCAGGACGAGCGCGCCGGTGGCCGTCCCGTGAGGCAGGTAGGCGTAACCGGCCAGGCCGAGGGCCAGCACCAGTAGGCCGACCAGGATCCGCACGTGCAGGGCGCCGCGGGCGGCCACCACGAGCAGTAACGCCGACACTCCGGGTACCAGGGCGGCCACAACACCAGTCAGACCCAAGGTCACCCGGCGCGATGCACCGGTGAATGCCAGGGCGCGGATGAGATGGCTGCCCCCGCTTCCAACCAAGCGCTCAGCGGTGTCGGACAGCGATCGGCCGGCCCCGGCCAGGTACGGCAGGTGGCCTGCGGCCACCGCCACCCCGACGATCACGCCGAGTATGAGCCAGATCCGACCCTTCACGAGTCGGTGTGGCTCATGTGTCGATGCCGTCGCCTCCGTTTACCCAAGCGTCCAGCTTACTTTCGAACAGCTCGTCGCCCGGAGCGGTCGCGCCGGTGAGATCGAGATCGTCCCGCGCCGCGCCCGGCGAGGGCTGGTCGGCTTCGGGGAGCTGATCGGCATCGCCCGCGGCGTCGGGTTGCGACATCAAGGTTGGTCGGCTCGCCAGGCTGGCGGGCTCCTCCTGGGCCTGCTTTGTCTCCTCCGTGTCGTCTGTCTGCTCTATCTGCTGATCTGTCTGCTCCGTCAGGCCGACAGCGCGGCCGATAGCGTCACGCAGCTCGATCAGGGTGCGGGCCGTGATGGCGCGCTGATCTGCGAGCGCCCGTAGCTCGGCGGCGGCCGCATCCTTGGCATTGTGCTGCTCGAGGTACAGCCGGGCCTCCTCGGCGCGGGTGTGGGAGATCACCTGTTCGGCCCACTGCTCGATCTGGCGGGTGCGGGCTCCGGCGCGGGCCTCCGCCTCGGTCACGATCTCAGCCGCTTCGCTGCGCGCCACGGTCTCGATTCGACGAGCCTGCTCCTCCGCCCGCACGGTCACGTTGCGCATCAGCTCCTCGGCTTCCGCGGCCCGAGCCTCGGCGTCGACGATGATGCGACCCGCGTCCGCGTCGGCTCGAGCGACCGTCTCGGCCGCGGCCTCCTCGGCGGCGTGGAGCAGGACACCGATGCGCTCCCCGAGGGCGACACCGCTCTTGGGGGTGTCAGCTCGGATCCGATCCTCCAGCTCCTTGATACGGACGTTGCAGCGCGCCACGTGGGCCTGCAGCCGCCTGGTGCGTTCCTCGGCCTCCTCCACCTGGGCGAGGGCCTCGGCCAGCGAGTCCAGGTACTCGTCGACCTCCTCCCGGTCGTAACCGCGAAGGCTGACGGTAAAGGACGGTGCGTGGGTCTTGGTCTCCAATGGGACTCCTCGGATCGGCGGCGGCATGCGACAACTGGCAGCCCACCGGTTCCTGCCCGGACCCGTTCCCCGCTCAACATCCTCGCTGATTACGACGGTCGATGCAAGGACCCTCCCCCCACCAGGGGGGTGCGCTCCGATACGGAGGGCGTCGCGAGCGCGTCAACCGACCCGGTGACGCCACCTCCATCGGTTGACGACCAGGCTCCTTGGACTGACGAAGGCGGTCCGCCAGGGATCCTGAGGCCTTCGAGGTCGACGGACGTATGGTCGCCTCCGGTCAGACGCCGAGGGGGTTTCGCTGTAGTAGTAGCTGGCCAAAGTTAGCCGCCAGCGGTCGTCCGGGCAGGTGAGCGGTTCCGGCACGGCGTGGTAGGTATCGGCGTCCGTCTCGAATATGACGGTCCGGCCTGCAATCGGACTGATCCGCTGGCCGCAAGAGCGTAGGTCTCTCGTCCACATCTCCAGATGTCCGCCGTAGGACTCTTCCCATGAGGAGTTCAGGTAGACGAGCACGTTGACCCGATGGTAGAGACGGCTGACCGGGTGCCGGCGGAAGTCGTTGTGAACGGATACGAACGACCCCGGCTGCCCTGCCTGTATCCCAGCCCAGCAGAAGGTCGGGTCGCCCACAAGCGTAGGGATGTTGGTGAGGTCCCGGAGGAACTCGACCATCTCGGTCGATACCAGCCCATCCAGGATCTGTTGCGCCGCCGGACCGGAGACCCGACGGGACTCTGCTTTGACCTGCCGGTGCGACTTGTGGAGGGTGAGGGACGGCGCCTGAGCTGCCTCTTGACCTTCGGCCTCGCGTACCACGTGAGGATCGATGAGCTGATCGAGGACGAGATGCGGCCACGGTTTTGCCGATCGGTAACGGTCCCTGTAGCCCGACGGCACGGCCGACCAGTCAATCACTGGCGCCGACGCGGCCGAGTCCTGCGAGAGAGAGCCAGTTAGGTTCGCTGACAATGCTGCCCCTTCGGCAAAGATTCCCGATCCCCTCAGTGCCCGATCCCTCAGTGCCGGCTGGAGAAAGTACAGCAGCGACGGTCTGACCGCAAAGGCCCTGCGGCGCGAGACCAACCTGTATAGTCCTTTTGTCCGCTTCTAGCAACAAGTTGCCCCAGTTACTCAGAGACCTGGGCTCAACCGTGTCAACCGGAGAAGCCGGTCATCCCTACGACCGGCCGGTTGAGCCGAATGCCACCTGTGGAACCAAAGAAGCCGGCGTCGCCGAAGGAGAAGATCCCGCCGTCCGACGCCACCAGCCAGTAGCCGTGGCCGTCGGCGGTGGGGGACATCCCCACGACCGGCTGGTTGAGATGGACGGCCCCCGTAGAGCCGTAGAACGGCGCCACAAAGCTGAAGATCCCGCCGTCCGCGGCGACCAACCAATAGCCGCCCGTGGCGGTATCGACCCCCATACCCACGATCGGCTTCGCCAGATGCACCCCCCCAGTCGATCCGTAGAACTGGGCGTCGCCGA
>PMHH01000102.1:0-4863 GCA_003156595.1 Acidimicrobiaceae bacterium | reverse complement strand
GCCATGCCCACGATGGGCTGGTTGAGCCGGATGCCCCCGGTGGACCCGTGGAACCCGGCGTCGCCGAAGGTGAAGATCCCGCCGTCGGATGCCACCAGCCAGTAGCCCCCGGTATTGGCCATGGCCATTCCGACCACCGGCCGGTTGAGCCGGATGCCGCCCGTCGAGCCACAGAACGGTTGGCCGAACGTGAAGATCCCACCGTCGGATGCGACCAGGTCGTAACCGGGAGTGGCCGCGGCGGGTACCGCGCAGGCCAGGAGGGGCTGGAGTCCTGGTGTGCTGGCGACTCCGGTCAGCTGGGGGTCGTGGTGGAACATGGGCCAGGCGCCGTTGCCGACGTCCGGCGCGCCAACCGAACCGGTGACCTCAAAGTGGAAGATGACCCCCTCGTTGTTGGCGCCCTGGTAGCCGGCGAGGGTGATGCCGATCGAGCCGTTCGGGTCGTCGGTGACCAGCGGCGAGTTCTGGAAACCTTGGTTGACGGGAGTGCCGGGCGGCGCCGCGACTGATCCGAGCACCGCCACCTCGGCCCCGCTCCGGCCGTCGAGGATCTCCACGCCGTGGGTGGTAGGGACCAGGAGGTCCTGGTAGCCGAGGCCGGTGAGATCCGCGGTGACGACCGAGCCGATCACCCGGCCGATCACGGGTTCGTGCCAGATCGGCTGGCCAGACGCCCCGTTGATCACCCACACCGAACCCCCCGCCCCGGTGTTCGAGCCGTTGTCCGTGCCCTCCACCACCTGCAGCGAGCCGTTGCCGAGTACGTCTGCCAGCGCCGGGCTGGACGAGGTGGCCCCGTCGAGGGTGTCCGACCATTCGGGGCCGCAGCTGGTGTTGAACGCCATCAGCACGTCGGTGTCGCTGGCTCCCGCGTAGTAGGAGCCGGTGCCGATGGCGATTCCAGTGGCGCCACCGGCCAAGAAGCCGCCGACAGCCGGTGAGGAGTCGACCTCCTGGTTGGTGTCGTAGTGGCAGATGAGACCACCTCGACTATTGAGGATCCTCAGGTGGCCACCGTTGGAGTACTGCTGCCCCAGGGCGAATCCGGCGGTCGAGGCGCCCCCGACGACGATCTCGGTCTGTCCATTGCCGTACAGGTCAGCCGCGGCAGCCGTCGAGAAAACGCTGTCCGCGCTGAACCACGGCCAGCCCGTGAGCACCGAGCCGGTGGATGCGTCGAGGGCGTAGGACTCCTGATCGAGAGAGCCGGCCACGACGTCGGTGCTGCCCTGGAGGTCGGTCACGGTCAGCCCCGCCTGCACGCCGTGGGTCCCCGCCGGATCCGTGGACGGTTCGACCACTGGCGTGGCCCACAGCTCCGACCCGGTCGGCCCGTACCCGAGGTAGCCTCCGACGCCCGGGTCTGCGGCGTTGCCCCTACCCACGAACACATCGTCCAACCCGCCGGCGGCGAGGGGCGCGACCGAAGGCGTCGAGTCGATCGGGACGCCCTGGTCATCTACCGGCCAGCCGGGTACGGCCGACCCGTTGGACAGGTGGTAGGCGTAGAGGTAACCAGTGCGGTCGCCGACCACCACGGCGGGACCGCCGCCGTCCAAGGTGGCCTCGATCGGCGACGACTCGGCGATCGGCTCCATGGCGTCCGCGGTGAAGGGCCCGGCGGTCCACTGCAGGGCGAAGCTGGCGGCTGACAACGGCGTTTGCGCCGCCGCCGGACGGGCCCAACTGACGGCCAGCGGGATCCCGCCCGCGATCAGCACCGCCGCGACCGAGGCCGCCTGCCACGTGCGGCCCACGCCAGAGCGACCTACACGAGAGCGGCCCACTGGAGAGCGATAGAGACGGTTTTTCTCGACATCCACCTCCGGTGCCGTCTCCTCACATCCCTGGATCCGCGCGGATATCCGTAGCCGCCGTTCGGTCCCGACGCTACCAAACGATCCCCGGCTCGCCGCCCCGTCCAGGCGCCTGGGCCGAAGGGAAGAGCGGGCGCCGACGGCGTCGCCGGGCCCCCCTTTCACCTGGAAAACCTTGACCAATCCGACCGATTGCCGTACCCTTCTCCAGAACTGTGGTTTCGCGCGCACTGGCTCTTGCCTTAGTCCGCGTCATGGCCTATACTGGGCGGTTGCCGTGGTCCCCCGTTTTGCGCCCCCTGTCTTACTGACGCGGGTTCGGCGCGCCTCCGCGGCGGCGATTAGCTCATCCACCCTCCCTCAGGAGTAGGCCCTTGCCGTCACGTCCCGCCACTCGGGAGCGTTTCTCATTTGCCAACCTCGATGAGGTCCTGCCGTTGCCGGACCTGATCTCGATCCAGCGTGATTCCTTCAAGTGGTTCCTCGAGCAGGGCCTGGCGGACACGTTCCGTGACATAAGCCCCATAGAGGACTTCTCGGGCTCACTCAAGCTGATCCTCGAATTCGACCCCACTGACGCCGACCTGCGCCCGCCGCCGAAGTTCTCGGTGGAGGAGTGCAAGGAAAAGGACATGACCTACGCGGCCCCCATCTTCGTGCGGGCCCAGTTCCAGAACGCCAACACCGGCGAGATCAAGGAACAGACCGTCTTCATGGGGGACTTCCCGATGATGACGGACAAGGGCACGTTCATCATCAACGGGACCGAGCGCGTCGTGGTCTCGCAGCTGGTCCGCTCGCCCGGCGTGATCTTCCAGCCGGGCCGGGACGCCAAGACCATCGTCACCGGGACGATCCATCCCTACCGGGGCGAGTGGATCGAGTTCGACGTCGAGGCCAAGCCGGGCAAGGACATCACCGCCGGGTCCCGGGTGGCCCGCAAGCGCCGGCTCAGCCTGTTCGTGCTGCTGCGAGCCCTCGGCTACACCGACGAGGCGTTCCTCGAGCGCTTCGTCCGGCACTTCGAGTTCCTCGAAGGCCAGTGGGAGAAGGAGCGCGAGCTCGCTCCCACCCAGGAAGAAGCGCTCCTCGAGATCTACAAGCGGGCCCGGCCGGGCGAGCCGCCCTCAACCGAGTCGGCCCGGGTCTACTTCGAGAACGCCTTCTTCAACCCGAAGCGTTACGACCTGACGAGGGTCGGGCGTTACAAGCTGGACCGCAAGCTGGGGCCGGAGATCGCCAAGGCCTCCGAGCTGTTCGACATCGAGCTGGAGCGGCCCACGAAGGGCCAAGGGGTGCTGTCGCGGGCCGAGATCCTGGCGGCCTGCACCTACCTGTTGCACCTGGCCAAGGGCGAGCCGGGCTACCGCCTCGACGACCAGGACCATTTCGCCAACCGGCGCATCCGTTCGGTCGGCGAGCTGATCCAGAACCAGGTGCGCGTCGGGCTGTCGCGTATGGAGCGGGTGGTGCGCGAGCGCATGACCACCCAGGACGTCGAGGCCATCACGCCGCAGACCCTGATCAACATCCGGCCCGTCGTGGCCGCCATCAAGGAGTTCTTCGGGACCTCCCAGCTGTCGCAGTTCATGGACCAGACGAACCCGCTGTCGGGGTTGACCCACAAGCGGCGCCTGTCGGCCATGGGCCCGGGCGGCCTGTCTCGAGAGCGGGCCGGGTTCGAGGTCCGTGACGTACACACCTCCCACTACGGGCGCATGTGCCCGATCGAGACCCCGGAAGGTCCCAACATCGGGCTCATCGGTCACCTGGCGTCGTACGGCCGGATCAACTCCTACGGTTTCATCGAGACCCCGTACCGCAAGGTCATCGAGGGGCGCGTTACTGACGAGATCACCTACCTCGCTGCTGATGAGGAGGAGGAGTACGTCATCGCCCAGGCCAACGCCAAGCTGGCCGATGACGGCACCCTGGTCGAGGACCGGGTCCTGGTGCGCCGCGCCCCACAAGGGCCCGGCGTGCGCGTCGGCGCGGCGGGGACCAGCTACGGGACGACCAGCGAAGTCGACTTCGTGCCGCCGGCCGAGGTGGACCTGATGGACGTGTCGCCAAAGCAGATCGTGTCCATCTCCACCGCGCTGATCCCCTTCATCGAGCACGACGACGCCAACCGGGCCCTGATGGGCGCCAACATGCAGAAGCAGGCCGTGCCGCTGGTACGCCCCGAGGCCCCCTTCATCGGGACCGGCGTCGAAGGCCGGGCCGCGCGCGACGCCGGCGACGTGCTGCTCGCCGACGGCAATGGCACCGTGGTCGAGGTATCCGGCGATCACATCACCGTCGAGTACCAGCCGGGCCAGACGGACTGGGCCGGCACCCCGCTCGGACGCAAGGTCCACCGGCTGGCCAAGTTCCGCCGGTCCAACCAGAACACCTGCCTCAACCAGCGGACCGTGGTCGACGAAGGCCAGAAGGTCGCCAAGGGCGCCGTCCTCGCCGACGGGCCGTCCACCGAGGCCGGCGAGCTGGGGCTCGGCAAGAACCTCCTGGTCGCGTTCATGCCGTGGGAGGGCTACAACTACGAGGACGCCATCATCCTCTCCGAGCGACTGGTGCGCGACGACGTGCTGACCTCGATCCACATCGAGGAGCACGAGGTCGACGCCCGCGACACCAAGCTCGGCGCCGAGGAGATCACTCGGGACATCCCCAACCTGTCCGAGGAGATCCTCAAGGACCTCGACGAGCGGGGCATCATCCGCATCGGGGCGGAGGTCGGTCCCGGCGACGTGCTGGTCGGCAAGGTGACCCCCAAGGGTGAGACCGAGCTGACGCCCGAGGAGCGCCTGCTGCGGGCCATCTTCGGCGAGAAGGCGCGCGAGGTCCGCGACACCTCGCTCAAGGTTCCCCACGGCGAGTCCGGCAAGGTCATCGACGTCCGGGTGTTCTCCCGGGAGGACGCCCACGAGCTGCCGCCCGGGGTCAACCAGCTGGTTCGGGTGTACGTGGCCCAGAAGCGCAAGATCTCCGAGGGCGACAAGCTCGCGGGGCGCCACGGCAACAAGGGCGTGATCTCCAAGAT
>PMHH01000017.1 GCA_003156595.1 Acidimicrobiaceae bacterium | reverse complement strand
GTCGGCTACCGCTTCGGCCAGAGTCGCTGGAGTGGATAGGGGCGGTCCTCTTCTTGGGGCGGTAGGGCTAGCAACGGACCCGGTACATGTTGAGAGCCTGATCCGGATAAATCAACGGACCAGGCCCTCAACATGCCGGCTCCGTCTCAGCCTCTCCCTCTCGCGGACGCCAGGAGAAAGTCATAACGCGGCGTCCCGTCGTCGCGGCACGCGACAGCGTTGCGCCTGACGACTGGCGCGACGCGTGGAGTCGCCATGGGACGCGAGCCACGCGACCTGCCTTTCACACCCGTTGAGCACGAGGCTGGAGCGGTGAAGGGGGCCGGCGTGGCGAGGTGCCGATCNNCCGGATCGGACCCTCGCCGAGCTGGTCACCCTTCAGGTAGCTCCGTCGGGCTCCGGCCGGTCGATTAGTTCACGCCGGATCGCCACCTCGCCCATGCTGGGCGCCCTTCCCGCTCAGCACGTCGCGATGTCGTTAGGTGCTACACATGTCCAGTGCGCTTCGGGATCTTCTTCGAGATGTCGACGCCTCGTCCTTTCGGCGCCGGGATCGAGCGGCAGGTGTACCACAACTCCCTCGAACAGGCCCGGGAAGCCGACGAGCTCGGCTTCGACTGGGTCTGGTGCGTCGAGCACCACTTCTTGGAGGAGTACTCCCACTCCTCCGCACCTGAGGTGGTCCTCGCGGCCGTGGCCGCCCAGACCCACCAGATCCGGGTCGGCCACGGCGCGGTGGTGTGCGTCCCCGAGATCAATCACCCCATCCGCGTGGCCGAGCGGGCGGCCGCTCTCGACATCATCTCCGACGGCCGCCTGGAGTTCGGCACGGCCCGATCCTCGACGTGGACCGAGCTCGGCGGATTCGATGTCGACCCCGATGACCGTCACCGTGGTGGCAACCTTGGTGATCGAGGCCACGATCGGGACGTGGTCGATCTCTTGGAGTGATCCCGAACCCCAGCGGGCCTGGGGGGCGCGTCCGGCGAGGACGACGACAGGCGAGCCGTTGAAGTGCGCCGAGGTGATGGCACTCACGCCATTGGTCACGCCCGGACCGGCGGTCAGCACGGCTAGCCCCGGCTCCCGTCGCAGCTTCGCCCACCCTTCAGCAGCCCAGGTGGCGGTCTGCTCGTGGCGCGTGTCTACAATTCGAACCCCCCGCTTGACGGCCGCGTCATACAGGGGCCACACGTGGCCTCCGTTGAGGGTAAACATGGTGTCGACTCCGAAGCCGGCCAGGGCGGCCAGCGCCAGCTCCCCGGCGTGGCCCTCCACCCGCTCGGTAACTTCTGGGCGCTCGGTCACCCGGGCAGCCTACGCCGCACTATCCGACGTGCGCCCAGGCCTCGATCTCGACCAAGGCCCCCAACGGCAGGCCCACCACCGCAAACGCCGAGCGCGCCGGCCGATGGTCACCGAGGGCTCCAACGTAGGCGTCGTTCATGGACTGGTAGTCGGCAATATCGGCCAGGAACACGGTGGTCTTGGCCACCGAGGCCAGCTCGGCGCCCTCACTCGCCAGGAGCGTCTGGATGTTGGCGATGGCCTGGGTGACCTGCGCCCCCACGCCCCCCTCCACCAGCGCGCCATCTCGAAGCCCGAGCTGGCCGCTGCAGATCAGCCAGTCGCCGGCCCGAACGACTGGCGTGTAGGGCCCGACGGGTCGCGGGTTGCCGGGTGCATCGGTCATGTCGTCCTCCCTCGTCGTGTGGGCCACCGGGGCGGCAGGCCCTGAGCGATCCACGTGGCCGCAGCCACCGCCGCAAAGACCGCGTCCGAACCCCGCACCGGGTCGCCGGCCGAGCCAGCCGAGCCAGCCGAGCCGGCCGAGCCAGCCGAGCCAGCCGAGCCGGCCGAGCCGGCCGCACCGGCCCGACCTCGCTCGATGCGAACCCGGATGGGCGGAGTGTCCCGAGCCCGCAGCACGCCAAATGAACGGACCGTCAGGTCCTCCGCCCTCCCATCCGCCCCTACCGCGATCGCCTCCGAGCACACCCAGCCGAGAGCCATGTGGGCGGCACCGGTCGCGTACGAACACACGACTGTCTCGTCGAGCGGATCCCTGCACCAGACGGCGGTCTCCACCAACGCCGGCCACCCGGCGGCGTCGACGGTGACCACTGCCTCCGCCCGACCGCCACCAGGATCGGTGACCGCAGCCGTCCCAACCGCATCCCCTGGCCCGCTCGGCACCCGCCCGCCGGCCAGGGCACCAAGGGCGGCTAGCAGGATCGCCGCCTCAGACCACCCGGCCGCCCGGATGCCTGCCGACACCGGCGGGCCGGTCACTCCGGCGATCCCGTCGACGGCGATGACCTCGACCCCTGGCGCGACCCGCCGGATCGCCTCGACGATCCCGGGAGCAGCGACGACCCGGATCACACCGGTCCCATCGACGCGCCCGCCCGCCGCCACGGGTGGCCGCTTGGGCCCATACCGCACCACATCCTCCCGGGAAAAAACGACCCGCACCGGCTTCCCGTACCGGTCTGCCAACTCCCGGGCGGCCGCCGGCGCCGTCGACGCGACCTTGCCGCCAAAGGCCCCCCCATTGCCCGCCGGGTGGGCCGGCTCACCGCCAGGCACACACCACGACGAGTCCGGCTCCAGGTAGGCGGGCTCGACCCAGGTGGTCTGCCAGGTCAGGTCCCAGTCGCCTGGCGGCACCTCGAGGGGGTAGCGCAGTTGTTGACCACTGCGCCGGCCGGGTATCTGGCCTGCCGCGGCTCGGGCTTCGGCTACGGAGTCGCCGAGCGCCCAACCCCCATACCCGTCGGGGACCGCGACCAGGCAGCCAAGCGGGGCCGTGTCATCAGCGAACCCTCCCCCTCCGAGCACCACGCTGGCGCCCGTGCGTTGCGGGGTGCCGCCCTCGATACTCGCCCGCCGGCCGGCCGCCGAGTACGCTCCGGCCACCCGGGTGGTAGCGGTGGCGGACGGGGAGGTCCCGGCCGCATCGTCCGCGCCGGCGTCCACAGGTGTTCGTTTATCCCCCCGATTGGGGGGATAAACGAACACCTGTGACGCATCGTCCGCCCCCGCCACGACCGGGCTGCACGCCGCGTCCACGATGGTTCGCCAGCCGGTACAGCGGCAGAGATGGGCGAGGAGCGCCGTCTCGACCTGGGCTCGGGCCGGCGCCGGCCCGAGTGGGGCCAGCCGGCAGAGGATCCCTGGGGTGCAGAACCCGCATTGGCTGGCGCCGTGCGTTACGAACGCACTCACCAACCGGTCCGCCACCTCTGGGTCGAGGCCTTCGGCCGTGGTCACCGACCGGCCGGCCACCCGCCGCAATGGGGTCACGCACGCCACTCGCGGCGCCCCATCCACCAAGACCGTGCAACAACCGCATTGGCCCTGCGGACTGCACCCATCCTTGACCGATCGGACTCCGAGGCCCTCACGGAGGGCCTCGAGCAACGATCCGCTCTCTCGGGCTACCTCGACCGGGTGGCCGTCGAGGGTGAAGTGGATGCTCAGCTCAGCTGAAGGACTGCCCGCAGCCGCACGTGCGGCTGGCGTTGGGGTTGTTGATGCTGAATCCGGCACCCTGCAGCCCGTCCTTGAAGTCCAGGGATGCACCCAGGAGGAGACTGGCGCTGGCTGGATCCACGACCACCTTCACCGTGCCAAAAGACGAAGTCACGTCGTCGTCGGCTATGTCGCTGTCGAAGAACATCTCGTAGCTGTAGCCGGAGCAACCGCCTGGGCGCACCGCTACGCGCAAGGCCAACTCAGGGTTACCCTCCTGCTCGATCAGCTCAGCTACCTTGGCGGCCGCCGCGTCGGTCAGGCTGATGGCCTCGGTGGGGGTGACGTCTGTTTGGGTAGTGCTCACCGGTCCTCCTGGTCAATCGGGGACGCGCCGCTGCGCGCTCGAGCAGTCATCCTACTCGTCATCGGGAGTTAAAGGACAGCTCCACCCGGCACGGGTCCACATCGACCAGACTCCCGAACGACTCGACCTGGGCCGTCATCCCCGGCGTAGCGGCTACGGCCCCGGCCAGGACTCCCTCGGTGATGCCGCGGTGCAGCTGGCACACCACGTCGGGGTAGAGCGCAGCGAGCTCCCGAAAGGGGCAACAAGTGAAGGCGATCGTCGCCTGTTCCTCGCCGGCGTCGGGCTCGAGCGAGGGGTCGAAGCCCAGGTCGGCCAGCTCGTCCATTACCGCTTGCAGGCAAGCCGCCTGCGGTGCGCCCCGGCGACCCTGCCGCCCCACCGAGTGGTCCTGACCCCGTCGACGCCCGACGCCCACGACCTGAGCGGGGTCGAGCGGTGACTGGGCGGCCAGCTCCGCCAGAAGATGGGCCAGCAGCCGAAAACCTGCCGGCTCCAAGCCGAGCGACGGGGCCTGGGGCACCACCGCCCACCGGTGCTGGGGTCGGCCGACAGAACCGTGATGATCGGTGGACACCACCAGCAGGCCCGCTTCTCGCATCTTCTCCAGGTGGAGGCGCACCGTGTTGGGGTGCAGTTCCAGGCGATAGGCGACCTCGGCCGTGGACAGCGGTCCTTCGGCCCGAGCGACCTCTTGGTAGATGGCGTAGCGGGACGAGTCCGCCAAGACCTTGAAGAGGGACAGCCGGTCCACCCGGCCAAGCCTACCCACCCCCGTACACTGGCTCTCAATGGCAGGCCAGTCGACGATTATCAGTGAAGAGGCGGTGCTGGGCGCCATGCGCGGCGTGATCGACCCGGAGCTGGGCGACGACCTGGTTGACCTCGGCATGTACCTGGGATGTGAGATCGCCGCAGACGGCTCGGTCACTGTCAAGGTGGCCCTGACCACGGCCGGCTGTCCGTTGCGGGCGCAGCTGCAACGAGACGTGACCGAACGGGTGGGCAGCATCCCTGGAATCACGTCGGTACACGTCCTGACCAGCGAGATGTCCGCCGGCCAGAAGAAGGAGCTCATGGCCCGGGCCCGCCGTCGGGCCCAGGACCACCCCCCCGCCACGGAGATCCCGGGCCGCACTCGGGTGCTGGCTATCTCATCGGGCAAGGGCGGGGTCGGCAAGTCGTCCGTCACGGTCAACCTGGCTGCCGGCCTGGCGGCGCGCGGGCTTACCGTTGGGTTGCTGGACGCAGACATCGCCGGCTTCTCCGTGCCGCGGATGCTGGGGATGGAAGGCCGGCTGGAGGCCAGCAAGGCCAACTCCGGCGACCAGGCCCGGATCGAGCCCATGACCAAGGTCGTGGGACCGGGATTGATCAAGGTCGTGTCGATGGGGTTCCTTTCTCCCGAGGACGAGGCGATCATGTGGAGAGGGCTGATGCTTCTGCGCGGCGTCCAACATTTTCTCGAAGAAGTCGCCTGGGGGGACCTCGACTACCTGCTCGTCGACATGCCGCCCGGTACCGGCGACGTGCAGATGGGTCTGGCTCGCATGCTGCCGCGGGCCGAGATGCTGATCGTGACCACGCCGGCGTTGGCTGCCCAGAAGGTGGCGGTGCGGGCCGCCGACATGGCCCGCAAGGGGTACCTGCGGGTGGCGGGCGTGATCGAGAACATGAGCGGCTTCACCTGCGACCACGGCGAGCACTACGAACTGTTCGGGGCGGGCGGCGGCGAGCGTTTGGCCCACCAGATCGGCGCGCCGCTGCTGGCCCGGATCCCGATCGAGCCGGCCGTGTCCATCGGCGGCGACCGAGGGGAGCCGGCTGCCCTGCACGGTGGTGAGGCGGGTCGGGTATTCGCGGCCCTTGTCGATGCGGTCCTCGAGGTGGCGCCCCTCGTCGAGATGCAAGGCTGCACGGCCCGGATGCTCGACGCCGTCGAGGCCGCGGTGGCCAAGCAGGCCTGAGCAGCACCAGGGCGCCAGGGGCGCCGGCTCTAGGTGCCTCGGACCGGCGCCGGCACAGCCAGAACGAAGCGGGACTGCTCCCCGTCGCGCTCATAGAACACCCGGCCCCCCATGGCCTCGGCCAGGCCGCGCACCAAGGCCAGCCCGAGGCCGCGTCCACGGGCCCGTGATCGTTGGTTTCGGGTGGGGGTCTGCCGGCCGGCGAACAGGGCTTCGACCTGGTCCTGCGCCACCCCAGGCCCGTGGTCGGCCACCACGACGTGCACTTCGTCCCCCCGCGCCTCCGCCTTCACCACGATCGGGGCCGCGCCGTGGATCAGGGCATTGTCGACCAGATTGGCGATCACCTGCTCCAACCGCCTCGGATCCGCCAGCGCAATGACCCCGTCGCCGACCTCGACGGCCACCCCAGCCGAGCCAGCGTCACCGGCCGGACCCCCGGGGTCCGCAGAGTCCGCTGAAGCCCCGGAGCCGACCGAGTCCAACGCCGCATCGACGACCGGACGGACCTCGACCGGACGGGGATACAACCGTAAGGTCCGACCCTGGAGCTGGCCGATGTCGGAGAGATCGTCAGCGAGACGGACGACCCGCTCGATCTGGGCCCGCACGGAGCGGCCGATGTAGGCGGCCTTGTCGGGCGTCAGCTCGTCGGCGTGCGACTCCAGGGTGGCGCCCAATCCCATGATGGTCGCCAGCGGGGTGCGCAGGTCCCGTCGTAGGAGGACAGCAAACGCACTGCGGTCCGCCTCGAAGTCCTCTTCCACGGTGTCGTCGCGCACGATCCCCTGAAAACCGACCAGCACACCGTGCTCCCGCCGAGCGGTGGGTTGGACGGAGACCACCCGGCGGACGCCGTCGGCGCGGACCACGACCAGGGGCACCAACGGGAGGTCCGGCCTCTCGGTCAGCAGGTTGTCCAGCGTCACGGTCGGATCAAGGGGGCGCAACACCTCGACCAACTCGGTGCCCTCCAGGCCGCTCAAGCGTCGGCCCACGATGAGAGCGAACGCGGCGTTGGCGTAGCTGATGCGGCCTTCCGTATCGACCTCGTAGATGCCGTCGGAGGCCCGCTCGACCACGTGCCGGTAACGGGACTGGGCTTCCTCCTGTCGGGTCAGGATCGCCTCCCAGTAACCCTGGGCCAGGGCGTCGACGAGCCGATCCATCGCCGGCAGAATGCGGGTGAGCAGCAGTGAAAGGGCGGGTCCGCCCCGACGCCCGCCTCCCTCGGACACCTCGATCGCGGTCTGGACCACCAGATCTCTCGAGATGCGCAGGATCACCAGCAGCTGGGGGAGCGGTGATCGCGACCGGGCCGCGGAGGCGCCGACCTCACGCAGATCCTCGAAGAGGGCAGTGTCGACGTCGGCGCCTTGCCCGGTGACGGCGAGGATGGCCTCAAAGCGCCCCTTGGCCTGCTCGATGAAGGCAGCCTGCTGGCGCAATGTCCAGCTCTCCGCCTCGGGGAACACGCTGGCGAAGATGCGGAACGCCCTCCTGCCCATCTCCTCAGCCCGCTCGCCCAGGGCATGAAGGAGCTCCTCGGCATCGAGCGAGCTGACCTCGCCGGCGCCTGCCGACCCGGCAGGGGTAGCCGACCCTCCGGCGACAAGCGCCTCGTTGAACAGCCGGCCGCCGACGCCGTTCTCGGCGTTGCGAGCGACGAACGCTTTGAGGTCCGAAAGGGGGAACTCGGGACCGGCGCGGCTGACGCGGCTCGGCACCAGGTAGCCGCTCCCGACGAGAGCCTCGACCGCGGGCGCGGGCAGGTCGAGCACTGCGGCGGCCTCGTCTAGAGCAAGCATGGTGGGACGGCGTTTGTCGGTCATCTCTCGTAACTCTCTTGTAAACCCTGTTGCCAAGATTCGACGGAACCAACCTTTCTGCCTCTGACATTCGAGAATCCGCCCTACAATTGGCTCAACTTGTCTGGTGGTGGAACCGATAACTGATTCAATGGCAGAAGTGGCCTCGCAGCCGGACCCGGCTATTGAGGCGCGTGGGGCCCGGAGGGAACGGGGGCGCGATCGATTCCTGGTGGTCGCCCTCGACGGAACCGTGGCGTGGGAAAGTCCGGAAGGCTGGGCATCCGGTGCCCGGCTGGCCAACTTCGTGCATCCCGACGACGGCCCGGTCCTCGAGGAGGGCCTGAGCCAGGCTGCGGCCGATCCGGACCATCGCCCCGCCGTGGCATGCCGGATCGTCGGCGCGACCGGCGATTGGCGTCCCGCCGAGTTGACTATCGCCTGCGGCGCCCCTGGCCCGACCGGGCTGACCGGCCTGCTGGTCACGATCCGGGAGACGTATCGCCAGCCCGACCCCGCTGCTGACCTGGTCCGGCGGGCCAGCGAGGACAGCCTCACCGAGCTGGATAACCGAGCGACCCTTCTGGCCCGCCTACGCGCCGAGGAAGCGGCGACCGGTGACGCCTCGCTTGCCGTGTTGTACCTCGACGTCGACAATTTCAAGAAGGTCAACGATCGTCTCGGTCACGCCGTCGGCGACAGGGTGCTGCGGACGGTTGCCGAGCGCCTCCGAACCGCCATGCGCCCAGGCGACACCGTGGCCCGCATCGGGGGTGACGAGTTCGTCGTGGTGGCCGCCGAGGTCAGCCAGGACGAGGTAGCCGCCGAGATCGCCGAGCGGATCCGAGCCAACATGGCGGTACCCATCCGGGTAGGCGGCCGTCAGCTGACCACGACAGTCAGTGTGGGGGTGGCCGTGGGTCCGGCACGAAGGGCCACGTCGCTCTTGGAGCACGCCGACGTAGCCCTTTACCGGGCCAAGGGACTCGGCCGCAACCGGGCCGAGTTGTACCGGAAGGAGGGTGCTGGCCGGCGGCGTGGCGTCCCCGGCCCGGACGTGCTCGGGGAGGCTCTCGACCGGGACGGCTTGGTCGTGGTGTACCAGCCGATCGTCGACTTGGCCACCCGGCAGATGGTTGCGGTGGAGGCGCTCCTCAGACTCCGAGCCGAAGACGGCCCGCTCCAAACCCCCGACGCCCTGCTTCACCTCGCCGAAGAGTCCGGCCTGATCGTCTCACTCGGTGCGGGCCTGCTCGACCAGGCTTGCTTTCAGATCGCATCGTGGTCGAACAACACGGCCGGCAAGGGTAGCGATGTACCGGGCCTGGTCTGGCCGATGTCCGCCCGCCACCTCGAGCAGCCCCGGGCCACCGACCAGGCGCTCGACATCCTCGACGGCCACGGTTTGTCTCCCCTCGTGCTGTCCGTAGAAGTGACGGAGCGCAGTTTGATCCAGCCCGGCCCCAACGCCCGGCGCAACCTCGACCGGCTGGTGCAGCGCGGTGTCCGGTTGGTTATCCAGGATTTTGG
Organism: Acidimicrobiaceae bacterium; assembly: GCA_003156595.1. Classification (GTDB taxonomy): domain Bacteria; phylum Actinomycetota; class Acidimicrobiia; order Acidimicrobiales; family Palsa-688; genus PALSA-693. The sequence continues at coordinate 6,893 of PMHH01000017.1, read as the reverse complement.
CGCCGGTCCGGCCAACCTGGCCCTGCTGCGGCACTTTTCGCCAGACGCCCTCAAGCTCGACGCCGCGTTCATGGTCGGTTTCGGACGGGATTCCCGGCACACCGTGCTCGTCGAGGGCGTAGCGGCATTGTGTCGGACGCTCGGGGTCACCATGATCGCCCAAGGGGTCGAGGATTCCCTGCAGGTCGATCTGCTGGAGTCATTCGGATGCGACCAGGCGCAGGGTTCCTATTTCGGGGATCCACTGCTGGCCGAAAACCTGGCCGCGGCCTAAACGCCCCGGCGCGGCCCCGGTCGCGCCACCGGACGCCACGGGGCGGACGGATCGTCCGGCTCAGCCGCGGTCGCCCGGCCGTCAGCAGCCAGCTTGCGGAGATGGGCCCATACGGAATACTTGGCCACCGGGTGGAGATGGGCCGGAACGTCGGTGTAGATGGCCGCCACCAGTTGCTCAGCAGTCACGCCGTCTGGGACAGCCCACAGCCCGGCGAGGACCTGGGCCTCTCGCTCGAGCCGGTGCCGCAGGTAGCCATCGAGCACCGCGGCGGGATCCTCGATGACATCGCCGTGACCGGGCGCGATTCGCCGAGGCTGGCGCCGGCGCACCCGCTCCAGCGACTCCAGATAGATGGCCATGTCGCCGTCCGGTGGGGCGATGACCACCGTCGAACCGGACATGACGTGATCGCCTGAGAACAGCAGCCCGGTACCGGCCAACTCGAAGCACAGGTGGTTGGACGCGTGCCCTGGCGTGTACACCGCGTCGATGCTCACTTCACCGGTGTCCAGACGATCTCCGTCGCCGAGCAGCCGGTCCGGCGCGAAGGCCCGGTCGTGGGCGTCGAGCCCGGCCACCTGATGAAGAGGCGCCGGTCCGAAACCGAGAACCTCGGCTCCGGTCGCCTGTTGCAGGCGGACAGCCAAAGGGGAATGGTCGATGTGGGTGTGGGTGGCGAGCACCCAGCGCAGACGATCCCCGACCACCTCGAGCAGGGCCGCCAGGTGGACGTCGTCGTCGGGCCCGGGATCGATCAACGCCAAGCGAGTGTCACCGAGAAAGTAGGAGTTCGTTCCTGGACCAGTCATGAAACTTGGGTTCGGAGCGACGAGGCGCGCCACGCCGGGTGCCACTGACACGACCCGACCGGGGCGCAACTCCTCCGGCCAGTCGGGAAGCGGCGGTGGCGAAACCGGTGGGTCGACGGCTTGGGCCGGTTGGTTCACAACCTGGACCCTACGCCTGACCAGGAGCTATGCGGAGTACGGTTGGTCCCGATGGCGACGGCGGACAGGACCCGCAGCTCGAAGCCCAGCACCACCGGTGTCGCGGGCGCCGCGGCCGCCAGCGACGCGGGACGGCGATCATCGGTACGGAGCCGGATCCTGCCCCGTAGCCTGCTCGGGATCGCGAGCCTGATCCTGGCCTTCGCCATCGGCGCCGGGTTTAGCGGCGTGGTGCTCTTCTCGTACTACCAGTACAAGCTCAACCAGACCAACGACCGGGTCAACACGCTTATTTCTGGCTACAAGACACAGTTCGCCAACGCCGAGGGGAACCTTTCGGCCACGGCGGCGGCGGCCAAGCTCAACATCCAGACCGAACTCAAAGCCTTGCAACAACTCCAGGCCGGGCCGGCCACCCTGGCCGCGCTCGTCAAGCAGCTCGCCCCATCGGTGTTCTTCGTGCACACCCTCGACGCCAGCGGGCAGCCATCGGTCGGGACCGCCTTCGTGGTGTCCTCCAACAGCTCCCAATCCTTGCTGCTGACTTCCTACACCACCGTGGAGGCGGCCACGAGCACTCCGGGGCCGACGGTGTATGTCCAGCAGGGCAACAACAGCACGCAGGTGACGGTCCACTCCTGGGACGCCGAGTACGACCTGGCCTTGCTCGTGCTGCCCACGGGGGACCTTCCCGCTCTCACGGCCGCCTCGCCTACACCGGCCCCACAACCAGGCGACCGGATTTACGCGGTGTCGGGGCTCGGAACGGCGGGCGCCTCGATCACCCAGGGGTCGATCGTCGACGTGTCGACGAGTGGGGTAGCTGTCGACGCGGCAATCGCCCCGGCTTTCCAGGGCGGCCCCCTGATCGATCAGAACGGCCAGGTGCTCGCGGTGGCGTCGCGGACCTATGCCCCGCTCGGCTTTACCACTGAGGACGTCTGGTACGCCCCCTACGTCGAGGCGGCCTGCAACAAGGTGCTCACCTGCCCCGGCGGGACTCTGGTCGGCAGCTCCTAACGGCCTGGCGGGAACACTTCGGATTTTTGGGTGTCATTTTGCAGGGGCCACGGGGCGCGCTAGCCTGGATCCTTGGGGAGGACCAATGGGCGTGGCTGAAATTGTCGGGCTCGCAGCGTGCTGGCTGATGGTGGCCACGCTGATGCTGTGGGGGGTATTCACCGAGAGGAAGCGCGGCGCGATGCGCGTCGAGCCGCCGGCGGGCGCGACGGGCCCGGCGGGCGCGTGGCACCCCAGCCGCACCGGCCGAGGGGCGTCGGCAGGGGACCTCCCACGCGGGGGCATCCGGCCACCGACGGATTGGGTAGTGGTGGAGGCAGCCGATGGCGCCAGTCCCGAGGTTGCCGACGAGGTGAGGTTCCTGGCCTCGGCGTGGCTGGCCTCGCGCGGCATCGACATGTCTACCGTGGCGCCGGCCGACGTTCGCATCGAGATCACGACGGACGGTGACGGGGCCAGCACCACCCGGGTCCTCTTCCGGGCCGGCGCCTTGCAAACCATACGCCGGCAGCGCTGACCTTACTGTCGCACCCTCCTAGGGCAGGCCCAGGAACGTCGTCGTGGTGGTGGTGGATCCCGATCCGCCCCCTCCACCACCGCCCCCGGGCAGGAGCGTGGTCGTAGTCGTGGGGATGGGCGTCGGAGTGGTGGTCGTCGTCGTGGGAGGTGGGACCGTGGTGGTCGTCACCGGTTCGGGTGCGTACGGCTCCGGGGCGGGGACCAGGTAAGGCCCGCCCATAGGGGTCCCCTGCACGTAGCCCGGCGACCCGGGTTGGATGGCGACGGTTGTCGGAGTCGTCGCCGCCTTGAGGGCTGCCGCCTGCTGGGGCGGGATGATCGGCGCCGGCTGGGTAAAGGGCGTGATCGGCACGCCAGCCAGCGCCTGGCTCATGAACTCCTGCCAGGTGATCGCCGGCCAGGTCCCCCCGTAGACCGGGTCAAACCCCGTCTGCTCCCCGTCCTCGAGGGTGCCGGCGACGTAGCCGAGGGATGTGGACTGGCTGGCCGCGTTGCCCATCCACACTGCAGTGGACAGGGTGGGGGTGTAGCCGACGAACCAGGCGTTGGTGTAGTTGCTGGTCGTACCGGTCTTGCCGGCGGCCGGGCGACCGATCCCCGCCGCGGTGCCGGTCCCGCTGGTAATGACCCCCTGCAGCACCTTCGTCACGTTGTCGGCCACGTTGGCGGGCAGCTCGCTGGTGGTCGAGGGGAGGGGGCTGATGTTGTTGACCAGGATCTTGCCGGAGCCGCTGACGATCTCGAGGATCGGCGTGGGGGTGGCCCGCTGGCCGTGGTCGGCGAACACCCCATAGGCGGACGCCATCTGGAGCGGGGACACGTCGATCTCGCCGAGGGCGTACGGCGGGCAGTAGTAGAAGGGCGGGTCTGAGTAGTACGCGGAGGCGATACCGAGGTCCTTGGCCGTTTGGGCCACGGCGGGGCAGCCCACCTGCGGGGCCACCTGGGCGTAGACGGTGTTGATCGAGTTCCACGTGGCGTAGGCGAGCGACACGTTGCCGAGGACCGCGCCCGGCTCGTCGTTGTGCACCTCGCAGACGCTGGCGGGTTGACCGGCAGGCACCACGCAGCCGGGGATCTGGTAGACGCCCGGCGCGTAGTAGGTAGCCGTCGGCTGGACGCCCTGTGTGAAGGCGGTCGCCAACACGAACGGCTTCCACGCCGAGCCGGGCTGGCGACCAGGAGAGCCACCCGTGATGGTGTCGCCCGACCAACAGGTGGCGGCCACCTGGATCGCCGTACCCTTCGGGGGCGGCGGGTCACAGCCGCCGATGGCGAAGTTGTCGTCCGCGTACGGCCCCGACCCGAAGTCCCGGCCGCCGACGATGGCAGGGATGAAGCCGGTGCTCGGCTCCACCGCGGCGAGCGCCATCTCGGTCGGGTCGCTCGAACCGGTAAGGGTGGTTCGGACCGCGGCGTAGGCGGCCGCCTGCACCTTCGGATCCAGCGTGGTCTGCACCCGCAATCCCCCGCCGTACACCTCTGACGCCGGGTAGTGCTGCAGGAGCCAGGCGGTCACGTAGTTGACGAAATCCGGGTAGGCGGTGGTGGTGGTCTCGGCCGGGTACACGGCGGTGCGCCCCGGCGGTGCTGACCCGCCAGTGGACACCAGCGCCAGCTTCTGCCGCAGCGCGGAGGCGTATTGGGCCGCGGTGAGATACCCCTGCTGGCGCATCTCGCGCAGCACCAGTTCCCTGGCCGTTTCGGCCGCGGCCAGATTCTCCCGCGGGGCGCGGGCGGTGGGGGCCGGGATGAGCCCGGCCAAGGTGGCGGACTGCGAGGCGTTGAGGGCGCTGACCGGGACGTGGAAATAGTTTTCGGCTGCGGCCCCGATGCCGTAGTTGCCGTCGCCGAAGTACACGATGGTGAGGTAGCGATAGAGGATCTCGTTCTTGCTCGCCTGGCGGTCGAGCTGGCTGGCCAGGATGGCCTCGCGGACCTTGCGGACCAGAGTGCGCTTTTGGTCGGTGAACGCCAGCTTCACGTACTGCTGGGTAATGGTTGATCCCCCCTGCAGCGGCCCGCTGTGGCGGACGTCCGCCCACAAGGCGCGAAGGGTGCCGCGCAGGTCGACGCCTCCCTCGTGGTAGAAGTTGCGGTCCTCGTCGGATATCACCGCCTCTTTGAGCACCTCGGGGATCTCCGCCTCGGTGACCGGGACGTTGCTGTCGAACTGCTGCAGGGTGGCGATCGGGTTGCCATAACGGTCGTAGAGGATCGTCGGCAGGATCGTCGGGTTGGGCTTGGGGATGGGGATGGTGGCCGGGAGGGGGAGGAAGATCAGGCCGGCCAGGACCGTCACCCCGACCGCCACTGGCGCGCCCACCAGGGCCACGATGGCGAGGAACAACGAGCTGAAGATCGTTTTGACGATCCGCCAGAACAACCGCATGGGCACCTCAGCTTCGCGCATCGGACCCCTACCACTGGGGGCGCCCACCGCGACGAGGGGACTTCTTTGTCCTACTCTGCCTCTTCGACTTCGATCAGCACATAGTCGCCATCAGTCCGCACCGGATAGGTGCGCAGGCCCCGCCGGCGCCCGAACATGGTCAGGTGCTCGCCCGTGCGCAGGTCGTAGCGCCACCCGTGCCACGGGCAGGTGACGCAGCCGGAGTCGACCAACCCGTCATCGATGGGGTTGCCGACGTGGCGGCATTCGTTGTCCACCGCCAGCAACTCGCCGTCTACGTCGAACACGGCGATGGACGCGGCCCCGACGCGCACCGGCCAGCCCCGGCTCCCGGGCAGGTCGCTCCGCTTGCACACAACCCGCCAGGTCACCCCCGCGGGCCGGCGCTAGTGGGCAGCCGCACCCGTGGCGCCAGGTCGCATCGCCACGATCTTGGGCTGCGGGGCATCCGAACTGGCAGCCACCCTGGCGGCCCGGGCCACCTTCACCGAGTTCGCCATCACCTCGCCGAAACTGTCCGGGTCGGCCAACAACCACGAGTGCCGCCCGGGGACGACCGTGCCCGCCGAGCCCACCGCGGCGCAAAGGGCCTCGAAGCTGGCTCTGGGGATGATGCCGTCCCCCTCCCCCCACAGCACCAGCACCGGCAAGTGGCGGGCTTTGATATCGGCCAGGTCGGAGGTCAGGTCGGCCCGACGGGCCAGCATGCCCACCCGATACAGACCGAGCGGATTGCTCACCAGGTTAGGAACAGCGTCCTCGAGTATCGCCCTCATCTGAGCCACGAAACCTCTTGCCATAAGCAGGTCCGAGGGAAAATGGAGGACCCAGTCCCATATCGGCCGCTCTGCCATGGAACGCACTTTGTTGCCGGCCAGCAACCATGTCCCCCCACCAACGGAGTTGATCAACACCAGATACCCGACGCGGTTGGGAAAGTCGTGGGCCAGCTTGGTCGCCACCCCCCCACCGAAGCTGTGCCCCACCGCGAACACCGGCTCATCAACGCCGACTGCATCGAGGAAGGCGTCGACCCAGGCCGCGTAGCCGGCGATGTTGGTGCGCTCGCTCGGCAGCGGCGTCGAGCCACCGAAGCCGGGCAGCGCCGGGGCGTACACCTGGCAACCCAGGCGAACCAGCCGTTTGAGGGCCCGTTTGTAGGAGTGCTGGCCCAACGCCCACCCGTGGAGAAAAAGGACCGGGAGTCCGCTGCCGGCGACCCCGTAGTTGACGCGGCGACCGTCCACCTCGACCGTCCTCCACTCCAGGTGATCCTCCGGCGCCGGTTTGGCCATTACAGGCACGATACCGGGACGTACCGAATTGAAACAGTTGACGGTCGACCGGGGCATCCGGCCGGACGTCAGCGCGCGAGCAGCTCCCGGCGCTCGGCTTCGTTGAGCCCGCCCCAGATCCCATGCGGCTCACGAATTCGCAGGGCGTAGTCCAGACAGGGCCGGCGTACAGGACAACTGGCGCAGATCGCCTTCGCGGTGGCCTCTCGTCCCTCCTTGTCGTCCTTGCGCTCGAAGTGAGCGGGCGGGAAGAAGAGCGTCGTGTGCGGGCCGCGGCACGCCGCTTTGGCCTGCCAGAGTTCTTCTACATGCTGGACACTCACTACCATCCCCCCTTGCTCTGAGGTGAAACGTACTCCTACTGTCGACGCTCAACAAGGGGCAATCTTTCAAATCTCACCGCTCTGACACGAAATAATCCC
>PMHH01000101.1 GCA_003156595.1 Acidimicrobiaceae bacterium | reverse complement strand
GCGTCTTCGTCTCCGAACCGGCGACGGCACTCTTGTACAGCTCCAGCCGGTCGTCTGGCAGGACCGGGTCGAAGACGATCTCGAGCGCGAGGGCAGGCGGGATCGATACCACGACAGACGGTGCCGACACAGTGAGGCCGGCGGCCTCGACGACCACTCTTTCACCGTGTTGGGTGATCGAGTGGACGGGTGCGCTGAGGTGTACCGCGTCTCCCAACGCATCGCTTACCCGTTGGGCGATCGAGGCCGCGCCGTCTACGACCATGTTCTCTTGCGAGCCCTTTTCGATCGAGAACAACGTGTTGATGCTCCCGTGGGCGTGGACGAGCTGCAGCAGGTGCAGGAACGACACCTCGTTGAGATCGGTCGCGAACAGGCCACGCACGGCCATCTCGAACAGGTCACGGCCGATGGCAGTCCGGATGGCGCTTCGTTCGACCCACCAGGCCACGGTGCGATCGTCCCACTCGGCCGCCCGCTTCGCTTTCCAGGGCGCATCCACCGGAACTTGCTTGGCCAGGCGATCAGTCCTCACCTGTGCCAATGCGATCGTCAGCACCGCCAGGGGGCTGATCTTCGGGATCAGTCCCGTGTAGCGGCGGATGCGCCCACCGCCAATGAGGAGGTGGGCGCCCTGCACCCAGGTCTTGTAGGTGGAGACACCAACTTCTTGGGCCAGCCCGAAGATGGCGTCGTGCTCGGGGGCGAGCCAGGCTCCTCCCCGGTCGACCGCCGAACCATCCGGGAGCCGCTGCGTCCAGGTGCGGCCACCGACGCGGTCGCGTGCCTCGAGGACCACCACCGATCTTCCGGCCTGGCTGAGCCGCCGAGCTGCGGTCAGACCCGCATACCCCGCTCCCACCACGCACACGTCCGCCTCGACCCGGTTGGTCGCCATACGATCTCCCCCTCGGGTTCGCGCTCAGCCGACAGCGAGCGGCAGGCTGGCCAGACCCCGGAGGTTGATCCGGCCGTTGTAGACCGGCTCCCCGGCCAGCTCGATGCGCTCGAAGCGGCGAGCCAGACGCCCGACGGCAGTCTGACCTTCGAGCTTGGCGAGCGCCGCACCCAGGCAGTAGTGGTGGCCTCCCCCGAAGCTCAGGTGATCGCCGGCGTCCACCCGGCCTAGGTCGAGGCGGTCGGCGCTCGGGCCAAAGTGGCGCGGGTCGCGATTGGATGAGGCCAGCCCGAGTACCACAAAAGCACCCGGCTCGATGGTTTTGTCCCCGAGGGTCAACTCGTCGAGGGTTATCCGGCGGCTCATCTGCACGGGGCTGTCGAAGCGCAGGAACTCCTCCATCGCCACGGCATCCAGGCCCGGGTCGCGGCGCAACAACTCCAGCTGGTCCGGGTGGCGCAGCAATGCCAGCACGGCGTTGCCGACGAGGTTGACGGTGGTCTCGTGCCCGGCGAGGTAGAGCAGCGCGACCTGCTCGCCCATCTCGTCGGCAGTCAAGGCGTCCCCCTCGTCCTCGGCTGCGATGAGCGCTGACAGCAGGTCGTCGGTCAAGTGTTGGCGCTTCCATTCGATGGCATCCTGGATCAGCACCTGGAGAGACGCGGCGGCATCGGCGATGGCATGCAGGGTCTCGACGTCCGCCACCGGCTCGAGAGAGCGGACCACCAAACCGGACAGCCGGCGCAGCTCGGTCGTGTCGGTGGGAGGCATACCAGCAGCTCGCTGATGACGGTGAACGGGAGCGGGAAGGCTAAGGCGTCCATGAGCTCCATTCCGCCCGCGCCCGAGGCTTCCTCGAGCGACCCGTCAACGAGCTCTTCCACCCGCTGACGGAGGCGTTCCACCATGCGTGGGGTGAAAGCCTTCGACACCAGGCGCCGCAGCCGGGTGTGGGCGGGCGGATCGACGTTGAGCATCGAGAGGCTCCCCATCTCGGCGACATCGCCGAACTCTTGCCGGGCCAGCTCGGTCAGCGGCGTGGGGTGCGCATGGCGTTCGTCGACGCTGAGGGACTGGTTGCGCAGCAACGTTCGCACGTCGTCGTAGCGGGTCACCATCCAGACCCCGAACGGGTTGTGGTGGACCGGGTCGCCGTCGCGCAACGCCGCGTACTGCGAGTAGGGGTTCTCCGCGAACCCTTCTTCAAACGGGTTGTAGGCAACCTCCGTACCTGTCACGACGCCTCCCAATCGCACGCAGCGACCCATTTCTAGGCCAAGGCGGTGGCCGACGCCAACCTGCATCCGGTACAACTGCAGCGCGACCCACCGAGCCATCATGGGCTTAATCGAGGCTTTGCTATCGTCGAACCCGCAATCCGGGGTAGCTCAATTGGCAGAGCACGCGACTGTTAATCGTGTGGTTCTGGGTTCGAGTCCCAGCCCCGGAGCACTTGCAACGTCGGCGGACCGACCGCTCTACTCGTCCTCCAGGTAGTCGCGCAGATGGCCACTGTGCATCGGATGGCGCAACTTGGCGAGCGTCTTCGACTCGATCTGCCGGATGCGCTCCCGGGTCACCCCGAACTCCCGGCCGACCTCCTCGAGCGTCCGCATCTCCCCGTCGTCCAGGCCAAAGCGCAGGCGCACCACCCGGCGCTCCCGTTCGGACAGCTCCGAAAGCGCCTCGTTGACCGCCTCATTGAGCATGGCCCGCGCCGCCGCCTCCGACGGGGCGATGGCGGCCTCATCCTCGATCAGGTCGGAGAGACTGAAGTCGTCCTCCCCCATCGGCTGCTCGAGCGAAACGGTCTCCTGGCTGACCTTGAGGATCTCCCGCACCCGGCCCGGGGTCATCTCGGCCCGGGCGGCCACCTCATCGACTGTCGGCTCGCGACCGTAATCCTGGAGGAGCTGGCGCTGCGCCCGCATCACCTTGTTGATGGTGTCCACCATGTGCACCGGGATCCGGATGGTGCGAGCCTGGTCCGCTATCGCCCGGGTGATGGCCTGGCGGATCCACCAGGTGGCGTACGTCGAGAACTTGAAACCTTTGGTGTAGTCGAACTTGTCCACCGCCCGCATCAAGCCCAGGTTGCCCTCCTGGATCAGATCCAAGAAGGCCATTCCCCGGTTGCGGTAGCGCTTGGCAATGGAGACGACCAGACGCAGGTTCGATTCGACGAGAATCCGTTTGGCTACCAGACCCTCGCGCCGGAGCCGCTCGTCGCGCCCGACCCGGTCTCGGTCGTCGATCAGGGCGGACTCGTCTTCGCACTCCACCAGCCGGCCGGAAGCCTCCAAGCCCTGCTCCACGCAACGGGCCAGGACCACCTCCTCGGCGGCGGTAAGCAGCTTGGCCTTTCCGATCTCCTTCAAGTACATCCGCACCGGATCAGAGCTACCGCCCGACGACAGCTCGAGATCGAGACGGAAGTCCGGCACCGACTGGCGGGCCCGGCTGCGGAACGATCCAGTCGAGCCCAGCCGGGCAAGGGCCTCCGTCGCTTCCCCGTCCTCGAGCGCCTCTCGCTCCTGTTCGGCGGGCGACACCGCCCGCCGGCCGGCATCGGGGATCAAGTCGCCGCCCGAAGTCGAATCCGCCCGGGACCGATCCTCGGCGTCGTCGAGATCGTCGAGGTCCTCGAAGTCCTCGATCCCATCCGCACCGGGACCCAGCTCCGCCTCCAGATCGGCGTCGCTCACGAGGTCGGTGTCGTCGCGCCACTCGATGCCCTCGGCTTGCACCCGGCCGATGGCGGCGTGGATCAAGGCCGGGGTCAACTCCACCGATTCCATGACGCTGATGAGATCGTCCGGAGTGAGGTAACCCTGCTCCCGGCCGATCAGCAAGAGGGCGACGAAGTCCACCGTCGGCGTGCCTGCCGGCGTAAACGGTGTCGAGACGCCCTCACTCATCTATCTCGTCGCCTCCGTCTGGGCTCGTCGCCTCAGTCTGGCGCTCGGCCTCGTCGCGGGCCACCAGCCAGCCTACCAACCGCCGTTCGGCTTCCAAAGCGGCGAGCTGCGCGCCAATGTCCTCGGCGCGTGTGGTCTCGAGGGTCAGCTTCAGCCAGGACACGGTTGGCACGAAACCAGCCTGGTCAGCCGAATCGGACTGGCGCATCTCGGCCTGGAGACTGGCGAGGGCCCGGTTGCCGGCCCGCTCGACAAGGCGGATCATGACGTCGTCGGCGTCGGCGTCGGTGTCCTCCACGGCCAGCCGCTGGATCAGGTCCGCGGCCTGGGGGTCGGCAACCTCGATGGCGCCGTGCAGGGTCGTTACCGCCGACAGCGCCTCGAAGCAGGCGCGCGCCAACGGGTGGGCGAAAAGCACCAGCTCCAACCGGTCCGCGACGAGCTCGGGATGATGCACTGCCAGCCGCAACGCCTCGAGCTCGGGGCCGCCCACCGTGACCCGGGCGGGAGCCTCCGTGGCCCCAACCGCCGACTCGTCGGTTGCCGTGGGCGAGCGGGTCCCGCCCGACCTGGGCCTGGGAGCGGCTGCGATCTGGCGCAACCGGCTCGGGTCGACCCGGCAGCGGTCGGCCACCTGCATCAGGTACTGGTCGCGAACCAGCTCATTGGGATGCTCGGCCACCATCGCCATGGCGTCGGCGGCGCTGCGAACCCGCCCCTCCGGCGAGGAGAGATCGGCGCGTCCGAACAGGCGGTCGAGGCGGAAACCCAGGTAGGGCTGGGCGTCAGCCACCGCCTGGGCCAGAGCGGCGGGATCCCGCTGGGCCAGATCGGCGGGATCGGCACCCGCCGGCAAGGCCGCCACCCGTATATCCACCTCGAACCGTCGCTCCCACTCGTAGTACCGCTCGGCCGCAGCCTGGCCGGCGGCGTCGGCGTCGTAGGCCAGCACGATGCGGCGGGCGAAGTTGGTCAGCCGGCGGATGTGTCCGTCTGCCAGGGCGGTGCCGCAGGTCGCCACCGCCTCCCCCACTCCGGCCCGCTGCAACCCGATGACGTCGGTGTAACCCTCACACACCACCACCCGCCCGGTGGAGACCACAGCCTTCTTGGCCCAGTTGAGCCCGTACAGGATCTGGCTCTTGTCGTAGACGGCCGTGTTGGCCGTGTTCTTGTACTTTGGCCCCCGGCTTCCCGGCAGGAGACGCCCGCCAGCTCCCACTGGACGGCCCCCTGCTTCGAAGATGGGAAAGAGCAACCTGGCCCGGAAGAAGTCGGTGTAACGCCCGGACTCGTCGATGGTGGCCAGGCCGGCGTCCACCAGGGCCCCGGGCGCCATCCCAAGCGAACGGACCAGTTGGTCCCACCCCTCAGGGGCCCACCCGAGCCGGTACTGTCGGACCACGTCGCCGTCGTAGCCCCGCTCGCGGCGCAGGTAGGACCGGGCCTCGGCCGCATCCGAGGCCGAGAGCAAGCGCTGGTGGTACCACTCGACTGCCCGCTCGAGGGTCTCGTGGATCCGCGAGCGCCGCTGGTGGTCACGGTCCGTCGCCTGATCGTCGTAGCGCAGGGTGATGCCGGCCCGGGCCGCCAGCTTCTCGACGGCCTCCACGAAGTCGAGGTGCTCGATCTCGCGAACGAACGTGATCATGTCGCCTTTGGCACCGCACCCGAAGCAGTAGTACAAGCCCAGCTCGGAGTTGAGGGAAAATGACGGGCTCTTCTCCGTATGAAATGGGCACAAGCCCACCCACCGGGTTCCAACCCGACGCAAGGCCAAGTGCTCGCTGGCGACCGCCACGAAGTCGGTGGCCTCGCGGACCCTGGCGATGTCCTCGTCGACTATCCCCACGTCAAGACCTTACGGCGTCACCACCGCCTACCGCCCAGCGTTTGCCAGCGACGACGAGCCGCCTAGCGGTTGGCAATGACCGCTTGGGCGGCGGCCAGCCGTGCGATCGGCACCCGGAACGGCGAACAAGACACGTAGTCGAGCCCGACCCGGTAAAAGAAGTCGATCGACTCGGGGTCGCCGCCGTGCTCTCCGCACACGCCAAGCTTCAACTCCGGCTTGGTGGCCCGGCCCCGGCTGACCGCGTCGGCCACCAGTTGGCCCACGCCGGGCTGGTCGATGGTCTCGAACGGGTTCCGCTCGAGCAGACCCTCCTCCAGATAGGTGCTCATCAGGCGGCCCTCGACGTCGTCGCGGGAGAAGCCGAAGGTCATCTGGGTCAGATCGTTGGTCCCGAAGCTAAAGAAGTCGGCCTCGGTGGCGATCTCATCGGCGCGCACCGCGGCCCGGGGAGTCTCGATCATGGTGCCAATGGTGACATCCAGCTTCTTGCGGACCCCCTTGGTCTCGATAGCGATGGCGTCCTCTACCCACGACCGGGCCAGTCCCAGCTCCTCACGGGTAACCGTGAGCGGGATCATGACCTCCACCTTCGGCTTGCCGCCGGCGGCCACCCGCTCGGCCGCAGCCTGCATCAGGGCCCGAACCTGCATGGCGTACAGGCCCGGCTTGATCACCCCCAGACGGACCCCACGGGTCCCGAGCATCGGGTTGACCTCGTGCCAAGCCTGGGCCGCAGCCAACAGCTTCTCCTCCTCGGCGGACAGCCCCGACACCGCCTTCTTGATCTCCAGCTCCTCCGTGGACGGAAGGAATTCGTGCAGGGGCGGATCCAACAATCGCACCGTCACCGGCAGGCCATCCATGGCCACCAGCAGGTCCACAAAGTCGCGCTTCTGGGCCTCGCGCAGCTCCTCCAGGGCGGCCGCTTCCTCCTGCTCGTTATCAGCCAGGATCATGCGCCGCACGATGGGCAGCCGGTCCTCGGCCAGGAACATGTGCTCGGTCCGGCACAAGCCGATGCCCTCAGCCCCGAAGCCGCGGGCGTTGGCGGCGTCCGGCCCATTGTCGGCGTTCGCCCGCACCGCCAGGTGCCCCTTACGGATCTTGTCGGCCCAGCCCAGAATCACGTCGAACTCGGGGGGCGCCTCGGCCGCGCCCAGCTCCGCCTCGCCCAACACCACCCGTCCGGTGCTGCCGTCGATGGAGATCATGTCGCCTTCATGAACGGTGACATCGCCGGCGGTGAAAGTCCGGCCCGATATTCGCACCGACTCGGCCCCCACCACCGCCGGCTTGCCCCAGCCGCGCGCCACCACCGCGGCGTGGCTGACCAGCCCCCCACGGGTGGTCAGGATCCCTTGGGCGGCGATCATGCCGTGGACATCCTCGGGAGAGGTCTCGCTGCGCACCAGGATGACCCGCTCACCCCGGGCCGCGGCCGACGCCGCCGTGTCCGCGTCGAAGACCACCGCACCCACCGCCGCGCCGGGGGAGGCAGCCAGGCCGGTGGCGATGACCCGCAAGTCGGTGGCCTTCAGCTGGGGATGCAGCACCTGATCGAGATGGTCGCCGCTGATGCGGGTAACCGCCTCCTCGCGGGTGATCTTCCACCCCCGCTGCTTGGTCATGTCCACCGCCATGCGCAAGGCCGCGCTCCCAGTGCGCTTGCCGACCCGGGTCTGCAGCATCCANNTCGATGGTGAACTCGGTGTCGCACATATCCCGATAGTGGGCCTCGAGCTTGCCGAAGACCCCCATCAGCTCGTCGAAGATCAAGGGGAAGCGGTCCTTGAGGGCAGCCAGTGGCAGGGTGTTGCGAATCCCGGCCACCACGTCCTCGCCCTGGGCGTTGACCAGAAAGTCGCCGTACTCGCCCGCAGCCCCACTCGCCGGGTCGCGGGTGAAACCCACCCCGGTGCCAGAATTATCGTCGCGGTTGCCGAACACCATGGTCTGCACGTTGACGGCAGTGCCGAGGTCGTGGGGAATGCGCTCACGCACCCGGTAGGCGACCGCCCGGGCCCCGTTCCACGAACTGAATACGGCTGCGATGGCGCCGCGCAGCTGGTCGGCTGGTTCCTGGGGAAAAGGATGACCGATGGCGGCCTCCACGACCCGCTTATAGCTCTGGCACAGGTCGCGCAAGACCCCGGCCGGGATCTCGGCGTCGCTGTCAACTCCAGCGGCCCTCTTGGCTTCCTCGAACGGCCCGTCGAAGAGCTCACCCTCGATGCCGAGGACGATCCGGCCGTACATGGCGATGAACCGACGATAGGAGTCGTACGCGAAACGGTCATCGCTCGTCTGTTCCGCCAACCCCTTGACCGACGCGTCGTTGAGTCCCAAGTTGAGCACCGTGTCCATCATTCCGGGCATGGAGAACTTGGCGCCGGATCGGACGCTCACCAGCAGCGGGTCGGACGCATCGCCCAACCTTTTTTCCATGACCTTCTCCAACTTACGGACGTGGCGGCTGACCTCCTCCGACAGCCCCTCCGGCCAGCCGCCGTCCATGCACGCCCGGCAGGCGTCGGTGCTGATCGTGAAACCGGGCGGGACCGGCAGGCCCAGTACCGATGTCATCTCGGCCAGGTTCGCACCCTTACCCCCCAGCAGGTCCTTGAGCTGCATCGGCGGCTTGCGGTGCTTGTGATCGAAAGCGAAGACGTACGGCATGAGGTCGAGTCTAAGAGGTCAGCAGCGGAGCGCCGACCGGCTAGCGGGCGAGACGGCTCGTCACCTCGTCCACCACGTTGTCGATCGGCACCCGGATCTGCTTGGTGCTGTCCCGGTCCCGGATCGTGACGGCCCGATCCTCCAGCGATTCGAAGTCGACGGTGACCGCCAGCGGGGTGCCGATCTCGTCCTGGCGGCGGTAGCGCTTGCCGATCGACTGGGTCTCGTCGTAGTCGCACATGGTGATCGGGGACAGCAGGTCGAGCACCTCCCTCGCCACGGGCACCAAGGTGTCCTTGCGCGACAGGGGGAGCACCGCGACCTGGTAGGGGGCGAGGCGGGGGTGCAGTCGCAGCACCGTCCGGGCCTCGCCGCCGATCTCGTCCTCCTCGTAGGCGGCCAGCAGGAACGCCATCATGGTGCGGGTGGCGCCGGCGGCGGGCTCGATGACGTATGGGGTGTAGCGCTCGTTGGTCGCCTGGTCGAAGTACTCCAGCTTCTCCCCGCTGGCCCGGCTGTGCGCCTTGAGGTCGTAGTCGGTGCGGTTGGCGATGCCCTCCAGTTCGCCCCAGCCCCAGGGGAAGAGAAACTCCACGTCCGACGTGGCAGTCGAGTAGTGGGACAGCTCCTCCTGGGCGTGCGGGCGCAACCGCAGCCGGTCTCTCGGGATGCCGAGCTCGACGTACCACTCGAGGCGCTCCTGGCACCAGTAGTGGTACCACGTGTCCGCCTCGGCCGGCGGCACGAAATACTCCAGCTCCATCTGTTCGAACTCCCGGGTACGGAACACGAAGTTCCCCGGCGTGATCTCGTTGCGAAAGGACTTGCCGATCTGGGCGATCCCGAACGGTGGCCGCTTGCGCGACGTCTGCAGGACGTTGACGAAGTTGACGAAGTGGCCCTGGGCGGTCTCGGGCCGCAGGTAGGCGACGTTGCTCTCGTCCTCAACCGGGCCGACGAAAGTCTTGAACATCAGGTTGAACGCCCGGGCCTCGGTCAGGTCCGTGCTGCCGCAGTTGGGGCAGTGGATCCGGCCGTCCTCCGGGTCGGGCTCGAGGTGGTCGGCTCGCCAGCGCTCCTTGCAGTTGCGGCAGTCGACGAGCGGGTCGGTGAAGTTGGCCAGGTGGCCGGACGCCTCCCAGATCTTCGGGCTGGAGAGGATGGCCGCGTCGAGGCCGACGACTTCGGGACGAAGCTGGACCATCGACCGCCACCAGGCGTCTTTGACGTTGCGCAGCATCAACACGCCCAGCGGGCCGTAG
Organism: Acidimicrobiaceae bacterium; assembly: GCA_003156595.1. Classification (GTDB taxonomy): domain Bacteria; phylum Actinomycetota; class Acidimicrobiia; order Acidimicrobiales; family Palsa-688; genus PALSA-693. Next base: position 7,892 of record PMHH01000101.1, on the reverse strand, counting down.
TCGTAGGTAGACCGGAACCCCCCGTAGATCTCGGCCGAGGGGAAGACGAAGCCGCGCTGCTTGCACAGCCTCACGATGTCATCCATGCCCGGCGCCATGAGGGTCGAGGCTACCTGCCCAGCAGGGCCGCGGCCTACGAGTTGCCGAGCAGATGCACCGTACGCAGCCGGCGCTCGAGGTGGGCCTCGAGGGCCGTGGTGGCGAGCGCCGCGACGGCCAGGGAATCGGGACCGCTGGGCTCCTGGAGCACGGCGGCCAGATCGCCACCGAGGATCCGGCGGATCAACTCCAGACCGGCGGCATCGACGGCCGACCCTCGCCGGTGCTCGCGGCACATGGCGCCGCCCTCGACTGGGTCGAAGCTGACCAACTCAGTGTCGGGCCCGGTCGCCCCGCACCGGGCACAGGCGTCGAGTATGGGCGAGACCCCTTCGAGAGCGAGCAGCTTCCAGTAGAAGGCGGCAACCAACAGCGGCGGGCGTTCGTCGGCCCCATCCAGCGCCCGCAACGCACCCGCCAGCATCCGGTAGAGGGCCGGGTTGGGCTCGCCCTCTTGGGCCACTTGGTCGACCGCTTCGACAAGGGCGATGGCGTCAGTGAGCAGGTCGAGATCCTCCCGCAGCCTCGGATAGTGCTCGATCGTCTCGGCCTGGGTGATCACGTCGAGCTCCCGACCCTCGTAGAGCAGGAGGCTGGCCCGGTGGGGAGGCTCCAGCCGGGCCCCGAACCGGCTCTTGGTCTTGCGCACACCCTTGGCGACCGCCCGGACCTTCCCGCGGCCCGCGGTCATCAGCACCACTATCCGGTCGGCCTCGCCCAGCTTGTGGGTGCGCAGCACGACCCCCTCGTCCCGGTAGAGGCCCACGGCGCCTAGTTGGGGATCCCGTCCCCGCGGCCACCAGTTGTGCCGTAACGCCGGTTCCGGGCCTGGAACTCGCGGATCGCCTCGACCAGATGCTCCCGCCGGAAATCCGGCCACAGCACGTCGGTGAACACGAGCTCGCTGTAGGCCAACTCCCACAACAGGAAGTTGGAGACGCGGAATTCCCCAGAGGTGCGGATCACCAGATCGGGGTCGGGCAGATCAGGGGCATAGAGGTAACGGTGGATGGTCCGTTCGTCGATCTTGGCCGGGCTCACACCGGACGCCACCACGGCCTTCACGGCGTCGACGATCTCGGCCCGGCCGCCGTAGTTGAACGCCACAGTCAGGGTCATGGCCCGGTTGTGCGCCGTGAGGGCGCTGGCCTCGTCCATCCGCTTGACGACCCAACGTGGTACCCGCCAGTCCCTCCGACCGATGAAACGGATGCAGACGCCCATCTGGTGCAGCTCGTCTCGCCGGCGGGTGAGGAGCTGATCGGCGATGACGCTGAGAAGGAAGCGGACTTCCTCGTGGGGCCGGCGCCAGTTCTCCGTGGAGAAGGCGTACACCGTAAAGAAAGGGATGCCGAGCTCGAGGGCCCCACAGGTCGTGTCGAAGAGTGCCTCCTCCCCCGCCCGGTGACCCTCGGTACGGGGCAGGCCCTGCTTGGTCGCCCACCGGCCGTTGCCATCCATCACGCACGCCACATGGCGGGGTATGCGATTGGGGTCCAGGCCGTCCAGTTCCACAGATGGCAAGCTACCTGCCGAGGGCGGGCAGCACGTCCCGGGCGATGAGACGGAGATGGTCCAGGTCGGCGAGGTCCAGGATCTGCAGGTAGGCGGTCGCGGCTCCGGCGTCGGCCCACTGGCCCAGACGGTCGACGACCTCGCTCGGAGTCCCGCACACCCCGTTGGAACGCAACTCGGCTACATCCCGACCGATGGCTGTGGCCCGGCGGGCCACCTCGGCTTCGTCGGCACCGCAACACACCACCACAGCCGACGAGAACCGCATGCTCCCGGGGTCCCGGCCGGCCGCCTCGCAAGCCTCTCGCACCCGCTGGAACTGGGTGCGGGCGGCGTCTGGCTGAAGGAACGGCGTGTTGTATTCGTCCGCGAAACGGGCCGCCAGGCGAGGAGTCCGCGCCGCGCCGGAGCCGCCCACGATGAGTGGTGGGTGGGGTTGCTGCACGGGTTTGGGCAGCGCCGGGCTGGCCTCGAGCTGGTAGTGCTGGCCTTTGTAGTCGAACGTCTCGCCAGCCGGCGTCGACCACAGCCCGGTGATCACGGCCAATTGTTCTTCCAGCCGCTCGAAACGCGCACCGGTCGGCGGGAAGGGAATCCCGAAGGCCCGATGCTCGGCTACGAACCATCCGGCGCCCAGCCCCAGCTCGACCCGGCCGCCGCTCATGGCGTCGACCTGGGCAACGGTGATCGCCAGCGGGCCAGGTAGCCGGAACGTCGCCGATGTGACCAAAGTGCCGAGTCGCAGCCGGGCGGTGTCTCGGGCCAGGCCGGCCAGGGTGATCCAGGCGTCGGTCGGTCCCGGCAGTCCGGTGATGTCGCCCATCTTGAGGTAGTGATCGGACCGGAAAAAGGCGTCGAAGCCCTCTTCCTCCGCGCAGCGGGCTACCGCGAGCAACTGGTCGTAGCTGGCTCCCTGTTGGGGTTCCGTGAAGATTCGGAGGCGCATGGGCCCCATCATGGTCGACGATCAGTGTCGAGGATCACGGTCGAGGATCACGGTCGAGGGCCGGGAGGTCCCGGGCGCCGTAGCCTGGATCGCATGCCCGACCCCGCCATCGACGAGGCGCTGGCTCGAGCCACGGCCGCCCTCCCCCAGCACGAGGACCGGCCCGCTCAAGCGTCGATGGCCGAGTCGGTGGCCCGAGCCATCAAGGACCAGCGCCACCTGATCGTCCAGGCCGGAACGGGGACCGGCAAGAGCCTGGCCTACCTGGTACCTGCCCTGGCCCTGGGGACCCGGGTCGTGGTCTCCACCGCGACCAAGGCCCTGCAGGACCAGCTCGCCACTCGCGACCTGCCGCAATTGGCGAGCAGCCTCGGCGTGCCGTTCGAGTTCGCGGTACTGAAGGGCCGGTCCAACTACATCTGCCGGCAGCGGGTGGTCGAAGTCGCCGGCGGCGACCAGCAGCTGGTGTTGGACCCGGATGCTGGGGCCTCGGATGCTGCGACCTCGGACTCCGGCCCGCCAGTCGAACTGGGACCGCTCGGCCGCGAGGTACAGCGCCTGGTGCAGTGGGCGGCGACCGCCGCGTCCGGGGATCGGGCCGAGTTGGCGTGGGAGCCCAGCCCGATGGCCTGGGCCCAGGTGAGCGTCGGGTCCCGTGATTGCCCCGGTGCGGGACGCTGCCCGTCCGGGCCGGTCTGCTTCGCGGAAGCCGCCCGACACCGCGCCGCCGAGGCCGACGTGGTGGTCGTCAACACCCACCTGTACACCGCCGGGCTGGCCATCGGTGGCGAACTCCTGCCACCACACGACCTGGTGGTCTTCGACGAAGCGCACGAGCTCGAAGACATCGCGTCAGCCGCCTTCGGCTTCGAGATCGGAGCGGGGCGCTTCCAGGCGCTGGCCCGCACCACCCGACCGCTCCTCGAGGATCAGGTCGCGGCGGTGGCGGTCGAGGAGGCGGCCCTCCTCCTGAGTGAGGCGCTCCGCCCTCACCGCGGTGCGCTCCTGCCACGCCCCCTGGACGACTCCACCCTGCCGCGCCTCACGGTCGCCCGCGAGCGGGTTCAACGCCTCCAGGCCGAGGTCCGCAAGGCCAACCGGGATGGAGGTCAGCAGGGTCTGGAGGGCGGCGGCGATGATGCCGGAGAGGATATGGGCAAGCGGGCCCGCCATCTCCGGGCCCAGCAGGCTGCCAGTCACCTGTTGCGGGACCTGGACCAGGTGCTGGAGCTATCCGACAGCCAGGTGGCCTGGGTCGAGGGCCCGGAGCATGCTCCCGTCCTGCGAGTGGCCCCGCTCGATGTAGGCGCGTCATTTCAGGAACGGCTCTGGGCTCGGGAGGATGCGCCAACGGCAGTGCTCACTAGCGCCACCATCCCAGCTCGCTTGGGCGAACGACTCGGCCTGGCCCCTGGTTCCTTTGACGTCCTCGACGTGGGTAGCCCCTTCGCTTACGACGAGCAGGCGCTCCTGTACTGCCCGCTGCACCTGCCCGATCCTCGCGACCCCGCCTACGAGGCCGCCATGCACGACGAGCTGGCCGCGGTCATCGAGGCGGCCGAGGGCCGGACGCTGGCCCTCTTCACCAGTTGGCGAGCCATGACTGCGGCGGCCGACGCCATGCGCCGGCGGATCCCCTGGCCGGTCCTCACCCAGTTGGACCTGCCCAAGCCGGCGCTGGTGGCCCGTTTCAGCAGCGAAGAGCACTCATGTCTGTTCGCCACCATGGGCTTCTGGCAAGGCGTCGACGTCCCAGGCCCGGCCTTGTCGGTGGTAGCCATCGACCGTCTGCCCTTTCCGCGCCCGGACGATCCGCTCCTCCAGGCCCGGCGGGCGAACCTGGGCCGCGACGCCTTCAGCCTCATCGACGTGCCCCGGGCCGCGACCCTGCTGGCCCAAGGCACGGGCCGGTTGATCCGCTCCCAGTCGGACCGGGGTGTGGTGGCCGTGCTCGACTCCCGGCTCGGCAAGGCCCGCTACCGCTGGGACCTGATCCGGGCCCTGCCGCCCATGCGCCGTACCAGGTTGCGCTCCGACGTCGAGGCCTTCCTCGCCCCGCTGCGCCGGCCAGACACGCAGTAGCTCGGTACCTCGCCCGACTTGGGTGCGATCTGCATCTTTGGGTGGGATTTAGCCAGAGAAACGCCAGCTAATCCCACCCAAGTGTGCAGATCGCACCCAGTTGGCCCCCCGCCGGCCCCGCCGGTCCCCCGCCGGCCCCCGCCCGTCAGTAGCCCAGCCGCTCCAGGGCCTTCGGTCGGCTCTGCCAGTCGCGGTCGACCTTGACGAACAGTTCCAGGAACGCACCTTCGGGCAGCTGGGCCCGGGCCCGCGACCCGACCTCTTTGAGGACCGAGCCGGCGTGGCCGATGACGATCCCCTTTTGCGAGTCCCGTTCCACCAGGATCTCGCAGCGGATCCGGGGCCACTCCCACTCCGTCACCCGGCAGGCGATGCTGTGCGGGACCTCGTCGCGGGTCACGGCCAGCAACTGCTCTCGCACCAGCTCGGCCACCCAGAAGGCCTCCGGCACATCGGTCACCATGTCCGCTGGATACAGCAACGGCCCCTCCGGCAGGCGATCAACGATGGACGAGACCAACGCGTCGACCCCCGCGCCGGTGCGGGCGGACAATGGAAAGAACTCGTCGCATCCCAGCACCGCCGCCGCCGCCTCCAGCTGATGCAAGACGTTCAGTCGCGACGCGGCATCGACCTTGTTGACCACGCAGATCGAACCACCGGGGATGAGGCCGGCGACGAAACGGTCACCCTTTCCCACCGGAGCCGTGGCGTCGACCACGAGGACGGTCACGTCGATACCGCCCAGCGCGTCGGCGGCTGTGTCGTTGAGCCGCTCGCCGAGCAAGGTTCGGGGTTTATGGATACCCGGGGTGTCGACGAAGACCACTTGGGCGTCGGGTCGGGTCAGTACGCCGCGCACCTGGTTGCGGGTGGTCTGGGCTACCGGTGAGGTGATCGACACCTTCTGGCCGAGGATGGTGTTGAGGAGGGTCGACTTGCCGACGTTAGGCCGGCCTATCAGCGTGGCGAAGCCCGACCTCACATCTCGGCGTCCGCTTGGCTGGCGTCGCCCGCACCGCTGGCGCCGTCGGCGCCGGGAGCGCCGGCCTTGTTGGGCACGATCCGAACCCGGCCGATGCGCCGCCCCTGGACCCGCTCGGCCACCAGGCGATGCCCGTCGACCTCGGCGCTCTCACCCTCGACCGGCACGTGGCCGAGCAGGCTGTAAAGCAGACCGCCGACGGTGTCCCACTCGTCACCTTCGGGCAGCTCCGCGGGCCCGAGGAGCTCGTTGACCTCGTCGACTGGCAGGCGAGCGTTGACCACGACGGTGCCGTCGGGGAGTTGCTCGGACGGCACTTCCTCGACGTCGTACTCATCGGTGATCTCGCCGACCAGTTCCTCGATGAGGTCCTCTAGGGTGACCAGGCCGGCGGTGCCGCCGAACTCGTCCACCACGATGGCCATGTGGAATTTCCCGGCCTGCATCTCTCGCATCAGCTCGGACACCCGCTTGCTCTCCGGGGTAAATTGAGCCTCCCTCATGATCGTCGACACCGGCTCCTCCCGCCGCTCCTCGCGCTCCGCTCGCATGAGGTCCTTGGCGTAGACGATCCCGACGATGTCATCGATCCCCTGGCCGTACACGGGGATCCGGCTGAACCCAGCCGGGATGATGATGTCCACGACGTCGATGATCCGGGCGTACGACTCCACCGCCACCATGTCGGGCCGGGGCACCATGACGTCGCGCACGACAGTGTCGCCGAAGTCGATGATGGAGTGGATCAGGGTGCGCTCCTCGTGCTCGATCACGTCCTCTTTCGCCGCCTCGTCAGCAATGGCCCGCAGCATCTGGTCGGAGGTGTACGGGCCGGCCTTGATGCCCTTGCCGGGCAGGATGGCGTTGGACAGGGCAATGAGGGCCCTCGTCACCCACCCGAGCGGCGCGAACGCCATGAGGAGGCGGATGAAGGGGGCGGCGGAGAGAGCTGCCCGTTCGGTGTGTTGGATCGCCCACGTCTTGGGCATCAGTTCGGCAACGACGAAGATCACCACCACCTCGAACGCCGTCGCAATGACCACTCCCCAGCCGCCGAAGGCGTGTTCGGCGACCACGCCGACCAGCGTCGCGGCCACCAGGGTGCACACCTCGAGGGCGAAGAGCACCACCGGCAGGACCTGGTCGATCCGCTCGACGAGGCGGAGCAGCGTGGTGGCGCCGCGGCGGTTCTGCTCGACCAGGGCTTGCGCCTTCACCTTGGACGTTCGGGTGAGGGCGGTCTCCGACTGGGCCAACAGGCCGGTGAAGGCGATGAGCACCACCACCACGCCGAGGAGGGCGATGTCGCTGCCCCCGAGGTGGTGCCCGGCCCGGCCGGCGGCCGCGATCACGACTGATAAAGCCCCGATAGGCCGGCAACGCCCGTCACGAGGGGTCGCCCCGAACCTGGTGGTGGCGGGCCAGCAAGTCGCGCTCTTTGGCCTCCATGGCCTCAGCCTCGTCGGGATCCTCGTGGTCGAGTCCGAGCAGGTGCAGCAGGCCGTGCACCACCAGGAGGGCGATCTCGTCGTCGTAGGTCCCGGCATGGTCGGGGGCGTTACGGTGGGCGACGGCGGGACAGATGACCACGTCACCGAGCAACGTCGGCGGCTCTTCCGGCTCGGCGCTGAAACCCGGCCCGGTGCCTCCCGAATCGGGCGACCGCCCGCTGTCGGCTGGTTCCTCGTCGATGGGGAACGCCAGCACGTCGGTGGGGCCGTCGTTGCCGAGGAACCTGGCGTTGAGGTCGGCGATGGCGCTCTCGTCAACGAAGAGGAGCGACACCTCGGTCTCCCCGCGCACCCCTTGGTCGGCGAGCACCGCCTCGGCGAGCTTGATCCAGCGGAGCGCGTCNNTCCCGCCGGTCCCCGGCTTCAGGCCGGCCCGAGGCCGGCGCGGCCCGAAGGACTTCGGGCGTGGTCGGGACCACCGACGGCCCCTACGGCGCCAGACGGCCCGCCCCCCGACGCCCCGCCAGACGGCCCGCCCCCCGCCGTCCCGCGGGCCGCCGCTCCGCCGGCCGCCGCTGCGCCGGCCGATGACCCGCCGGCCGCAGCCTCGTAGGCGCTGACAATGTCGGCCACGATCCGGTGCCGGACCACGTCGCGCCGGCCTAGTCGGACCCACGACAGGCCCTCGATGCCACTCAGGACCGCTTCGAGACCGATCAGACCGGAACGCCCGCCGGGGAGGTCGACCTGGGTGTCGTCGCCGGTGACCACCACTTTGGATCCGAAGCCGATCCGGGTGAGGAACATCTTCATC
>PMHH01000012.1 GCA_003156595.1 Acidimicrobiaceae bacterium | reverse complement strand
TTGCAATCGTGTTCTCACAAAAGTGTAACTACAAGAAGGTGATTCTGTAAAGACAGTGAAAGAACGGTCCTGGGTTTGGTGCCTTGGTGTTGGTTTGGTGCCTTGGTGTTGATGGTTGACTGGCCGCTGATAGGAACTGGTGCTGTCCGGTTGTGAAGGACGCCTCTCGACTAGTGACAGCCGCTTCTTGCAGCCGAACAGTGTCAGCGTCCTCGGCGACGGCCACCCGGCGTCGCTGTTCGTGACCGGCGCCACCGCCCAGGCAAGCTTGTCTCGACGACAACCCGGAGCCGCCGCCGGCGGCGCAGGGGCGTCAGCCGGGGGCCGGGCCAGCCGGACCCTAACTTGGGTCAGTCGAAGGCGGGACGCCCAGCGATCGGCTCACCGGCGGACACGCCAACCCGGGCGACATTGAAGCGTTCGCACAACGCCTCGACAATGGCCGCGCGCAGGCCGCCGGTGGAGAGGAACTCGGCCTCGATGTCGAGGCTCACATGGAAGCGGGCCCGCGCCGGTGAGCACTCGTCGCCGGCCAGGAGCAGACCGGCGCCGGGCTGGTAGGCGTCGGCCGCCGGCAGGCCGGCCAGCTCGTCGTCGGACAACGCGTGGGGGTCGCCGGTGACCTCCCGGTAGGCGACCGAGATGGCAGCGAACAGCTCGCCCGCCCACTGCCTCGCGTCTGCGGTGGGGACAACCAGGGTGGCCAGCACGCCGGGCCCGGCCAACTCCACCGCCAGGCGGCTGGCGTCGGGCCAGTCGTCTTCGAAAACGTTGGGTGCCTCGACGGCGTCGACGGGGATGCGCACCTCCACCCGGGCCGCCTCAGCCACGGTGTTGTTGTTGGTCATCGGGTTCCTTCCTCAGGGATCGGGTTGTCGCCGAGGCCGGCCATGTCGCTGGTCGGCGAGCGGTGCCGGGTGTTGGTGGCGTCGGGATGGCAGGCGGCGTGGACCGCTTTGAGCTGGTCGATCGACACGTGCGTGTAGATGGCCGTGGTGGACAGCAGGGCGTGTCCGAGGATCTCCTGCACGAACCGCACGTCCGCCCCCCCGGTGAGCATGGCGGTGGCCATGGCGTGGCGGAAGGCGTGACAGGAGCCGGTCTTGCCCGTCGCGGTTTTGATGTAGCGGCCGACCCGCACGGTCAGATGGTCGGGGCTGAGGTCGATCCCGTGGCGGGAGACGAAGACGAACTCGACCGGCTCGCCGCCGGTCAGAACCGGGCGGGCGTCGGCCAGATACCTGTCGAGCCATATCGTGGCCCGCTCGCCGACGGGCACCACCCGGTCACGTCGGCTCTTGCTCCGCCGGATGGTGAGCGTGCCCCGCTCGAGGTCCAAGTCGGCGAGACGCAGCGGGCAGATCTCGCCCCGGCGCATCCCCGTCGCCCACAGCACCTCCATCATCGTCCGGTCCCGCAACCCGACCGGGCTGTCGAGGTCGGGCACGGCCAGCACCTGTTCGATCTCGGCTGGGGACAGCAGCGTCTTGGGCAGGTGGCGGTCGAGTTTGGGCATGTCGATCTCCGACGCCGGGTTCGAGCCGATCAACCCGGCCCTGGTCGCCCAGGAGAAGAACGCTTTGACCGCCACCAGGTGGCTGTATTGGGAGGCGAAGGAAAGCGGCTGGCCGTCGCGTTTGCGCTGGTAGAACAGGTGGCGCTGGTAGGCCTCCAACATCTGGGGGGACACCGCGGCCGGGTCGGTCACGCCGCGCTCGTCGGCCCAGGAGGCGAAACGGGCCAGCATGTAGGAGCGCTCGGCGACGGTGTAAGGCGACAGGCCCCGCGCCGCGATGGCGGCCAGATGGTCCGAGATCGCCTCGGCCAGCGGACCCCCCACCTTGCAGCGGGAGACGGTCAGGCGGGCGATACGCCCCGGGCTGCGCCCCATCACCCGGCCGCCTTGCCGTTGGTCGACACGCCAGCGACTACGACCAGCGCTTCGCCGCCGGTATAAATGCTTTCCGGCGCCTTGGTCTCGTCGATGGGGCCGAAACCGTTGCGCCCGAAGGGTTTCTCGCTCCCCTGAGAGCCCCGACCGGGGCCCGACCGGGGGCCGACCGGGGGCCGACCACCCCCCGACCGGACGCCTCCATGCCCCGACCGTTCGGGGTCGTACACGCGAATCTGCGGTATGTCGGCCAGTGACTCCGGGTCGGTGAGGCCGATCACGAACCGGCCGCCATCAGCACCGGCGTGCCCGTCCCAGGCCAGGCGGTAGAGGAGGCTGGCGCCCTCCTCGCCCCGCTGGGCGGCCATCAGCTCCAGGTCGACCAGGCGAGCCAGGTGGACCTTCAGCTGGGTGTCGCCCCAGCCGGTCGCCTCCCGGATCTGGCGGCGCGACAAGCGCAGCTCCCCCCGGTCTTTCCCTTCAGCGGCCGCCCGGTCGGTGTAGAGCCCGTCGAGCAGGGAGAGCAGCCGGCGGGTCTGGGGCGGCAGCTCGTCGAGGGAGCGGCCCAGCACCTCATGGGCGAGGCGGTTGGCCACCACGATGTCGGAGATGGTGGTCTCGATGTAGGCGACGGGCTCACCGTCGGTGCCGGGCGCGCTCTGGCGGGGCCGCTGGTGCTGGTGCAGCAGGGTGACCGCCCGGATGAGGGTCAGGTATTTGACGTGGTCGCGCCGGGTGCGGGTCTGGCCGTCGGCGAAGGTCAGCCGGGGGGCGAACGGGTTGACCACCAGCACCGGCTCGAGCAGCCGCTGGGCGTTCTGGTGGATCTTCACGATCCGGCGCCGCTGGCGGTCTTGGAGCAGGCCGGCCAGGGTCTCCGCGGTGCGCTGGCGGTCGTGGATGGCCCGGGTCTGGGCTCGGTCCTCATCCACGGAGAGCACGACGCAGCGGTTGAGCAGCTCCTCGTCGACCTCAGCGGAGGTGGTCGTGAGCATGATGGCGGTGGGGCCGGCCACCCGGTAGGTGTGGGTGGTCAGCCGGCCCGATGCCGGGTCTTTGCCCGTCGAGGCGATGCTCAACTCGCCTTCGGACTGCAGCAGCTTCAGGGCGTAGGCGGCCCGCTCCGCCCCCTCCTCTTCACTGACGGCGAGGACCTTGTGGGCCAGGTCGGTCTCGCCCATGTAGAACAGGCTCTGGCCGGTCATCGCGCTGTATCGCACCCGCCCCTCGGCCGGCACCATGGCCAGCACCGCGTCTAACAGGGCCGACTTGCCCGCGGCGGAGGTCGATTGCACCAGCACGGCCAGCGGCCGCTCCAACAGTCGGGAGATCGCGGCGAGGTAGCCGACCAGACAGTTCGTCGCCTCGCCCACCATCCCCGTCGCCTCGAAATCGGCCACGACCCGATCCACCAGGCCCGGGTCGGCGAGCAGGCCCAACGCCGCCTCCCTTTCTGTCTCCGACAGCACCACCGTCTCGGGCGTCTTCGGTGTCTGGGCGTCGGCGATCACCCGGTCGGCCACCGCCTCCGCCGCCAGCAGCACCTTGGCCAGGTCCGCCTTCACTACCTCCTCGCCCAGCGCCAACTCGGCGGCCGCCGCCTTGACGAACCCGACCCGGGACCGGGCTGAGTACAGGTCCAGCGTGTCGACGAAGAACCGCTCCCCTCGGCCCACCAACACGTTCAGGCGCAGCAGGTCGAAGCTGGACAGGCGGTCCAGGCCCCGCAGCCGCCAGTGGCGATCCTCGAACGCCAAGACCACCTCACCCGAGGTCGACACCGTTGTCGCCGGCCCGGCCGACGCCTCGTCGACGTCACTTGCGAGAACAGCAGGGCAGCTGGCGGCTGAGGAAGGAGCCGGCTCGTCCCCGGCCGGCGCTGGCGGCGTAGCGGTCAGTGTCGAGACCAAAGGGATGGCGTCGGCCAACAGACCACCCAGAACCTGCGGGGCGGCGTCGCCAGATGAGCAGGCCACCTCGTTGAGGTCCGTCCCCGCCGGTAGGGCCACCCGCCACACCTCCATCCCCTGGGCTCCGAGCGTGTCGGCCAGGCCGGCGGCGCCTCGATCGCCGGCCGCATCCGCGTCGAAGGCGACCAGCACCCGGCGCACCCCCGCCTCGACGAACGCCTCGAGATGCTCGTTGGTGAACCCTTCGGCGCCGTAGGCGGCGGTCACGTTCCGGAACCCGGCACACCACAAGCTCAACGCGTCGATCAAGCTCTCGCAGACGATCACCTCCCCGCCCACCAGGCCCTCTCGGTTCCACACCCCGGCATGCGGCCCCGGCAGATACAGATGCTTGGCCGTGCCGCCCCGCAGATCGTCACGGATCTTCCGGCCGTACATCTCGACCACCCAGCCCTGATCATCGAAGATCGGGATGACGATCGAGCCGTTGAAATGCTCATGCCCCGAGGACCGCAACACCCCCAGCGCCTGCAGCCGGCCCCGCAGCTCCGCCCCCTCCACCGTGCGCTTGGCCGCCAAGCGGTAACCGAGAGTCCGGTTCGCGAACCCGACCCGGAACCGCACCAACGCCTCGGTGTCGCCGATCCGCCGAGAAGCCAGGTACTCCATCGCCTCCGGCGAGGACATGAGCGTGTCGTGGTAGAAGGCGACCACCCGGCCCAGCATCTCGTCGTCATCAGCCGAGCGCTCCAGCGGCGACGGCAACTTCTGCACCCGGGAGCGAGCCGGCACCCGCCGCCCCCCGACACCAGCACCAGGCTGGCCTTCGCGCAGTAGCTCCACCGCGTGACGGAAACTCACGCCCTGGGTCCGCATCACCCAATCGATCACGCTGCCGCCCGCCTGACAGGCCCCCAGGCAATGCCACAGATTCTTCGCCGGACTGACCACCAGCGACGGCTGCCGGTCCTCGTGGAACGGGCAGCAGCCCACCAGATCCGACCCCGCCCGGCGCAGCACCACCCCAGCCGCCTCCACCAAGTCCTGAAGCGACACCTCCGCCTTCAGCCGCTCCAACTCGTCATCAGGGATCCGGGCCAAACAAGGACCTCCTCAAGAAAAATCTTAGATTGCCATCTCTGCCTAGACTCTATGCCATATCTACCCACACATGGCAAGGAAGGCGGGCATCGATGCCCAGCAGGCCCGTTCCCGCTGTCGCACAATGGCCTCTACAAGCCGAACGAGAGGCCACCGACATGGCGCTTGGAGAACGCATCCGCCAGCTACGCGCCGAGCGCGGCTGGTCCCAAGACGAGCTGGCCGCCCAAGTCGGATCCGACGCTCGAGGCATCAGCCGCTACGAGACCGGCCGCATCACCCCCGGCCTCGACGCTCTCCTCCGCATCGCCGAGACATTCAATGTCAGCCTCGACTACCTAGCCGTCGACGGCGCCCCCCGCCGCCCCTTCCGAGTCGACGACCCCGGCCTCGCCGAACACCTCGCCCAAGCCGCCGAACTCACACCCGAAGACCGCACCGCCCTACTCAACATCCTCGATGCCCTACTCACCAAAACCCGCATCAAAGCCGTCGTCCGCGACGTCAGCTGACGTCGGGAACCCATGGTCAGGTGATGGTCGCCCAGTACCCTGAGTATCGCAGAGACAAAACCCCTGTCCTCACAGCACAATCAGCCGTTGCCCAACTTCGGCTAGTGGCTCCTCGTAACCGCTTGGCCAGTGACCCGTCGCATACCAAGCCCACTGCTCCATCAGGTCCGGCGGAACTGCTGTGTCGATCGTGAGAAGAACTGAAATAAGCCCCACACACCAAGCGGCCATCCAGACGGCAGTATTCGGAGCATGCCAGGCATCCTCTTCGTCGTCGAATGGCACCGTTTTTCTAGCAGCCGCCACTACCTCTTTGGTTACCTGGTCGAAATACTGACTTAGTGAGTCTGTTACAACGAATTGGTCATGGATGGCTTGGGCTTGACAGGAAAGCTGCTCTGTACCGACTTCTGGACCACCCCAATCGGACCAATCCCACAGACGCACACACATTTGATCCCAAGGGCTTGGTTCGCCCAAGTGAGCAAACCACGCCATCCCGCTTACTTTCTCCGTAAACGTCTCTATATCAGCTAGCTCTGCATACGAATACGAATCTCTGGAATTCGGAAGAGTAGTAGCGAATAACTCCATACAGCGGTTCAAGTCCTACTCATCGGGATCTGCTTCTGTCGGCTCAAATATAAACGTGCGGAACGGATCAGTTATAATCTGAGTAGTTTGCGTATAGTCCGCAAGAGCTTGATAGAAATCTTGGCAGCTACCACATACCGGCTTGTTCACCACAACCGGCGCATTGGGCTCAGCAATAGCCATTTGCGGTTCAGCGTGGGAAGCGTAGTACGAACCAGGAATGCCATTATCCATACCTCCAGCCTGACGAAACTGGAAGCCCATCTGTTCGGCGAATTCCATAACTTCCTGTGGGCTCACCCGAGTAACGCCTTCCGGATCTCCCCCCCATCCGCTTAAAGTCTGGGTACCTCGAGCAGAAGCCACGGCCTTTTTACTCGCGAAGTTCTGCGCAGTATCCAAAGCAGACGTCATCGCGTTTGCCTGTGCTAAAGGCGCCCAGACATCCAGGTCCTCGCTGACTCCCGCAGCCAGCCCAGCGTCAATCTCACTTCTCTGAAGAGCCGGGACGCCGACAGTCATACTGAGCGATACCGTCCAAAGACTCGCCAGTGAAGTCGTCAACTGACTTCCACACAGACTAGAGGCAAGGTTCTTAAGGTCCGTACCATGAGAGATGCAGGTCATGTACAAGACGGCAAGTTCGTCCGAAATCCCGGAAGAGTTGATCTCCGAAGCCTGCTTGCTAGCCATCGCCGAATAAGCCTGGGCAACCTTCTCGTACTGCGGCGTGTCCGGAAGAGTCACACCCGCCACAACGAGGTAATTGCTGTTAGCCGCAGCTGTCGCGGCGGCGGCCTGGCCAGCGGCCGAATCTGGCCCGGCGACGATGACGGTGGTCCACTGCCCGTTCCCCTCATATTTCATGGCGCATTGGTCTTCGCCGCACATGGGTCGGTGTCCGGTCGGATCCGAGAGGTTGAGTGGGTTGCCGTTGACGTACGTGTAGGCGTAATCAG
>PMHH01000030.1 GCA_003156595.1 Acidimicrobiaceae bacterium | reverse complement strand
GCGACAGCACCGCACCCTTGGGTCGGCCGGTGGTCCCACTGGTAAACAGGATGGTCAGCGGATCGTCCTCGGCGACTTGGTCCGGGGGCAGGGACCTTCCGGCCCCGGCCCTTTCCAGGCCGGCGAAGTCGTCGTCGAAGCACACCAGCGGGACATCGACGGACCCACCTGGGAGGCGGTCGAGCCGGCGGCGGTCACCCAGGACCACCTTGGGTCGGGTCAACTGGATCCCGTGCACCATCTCGCTACCGGTCCACCAGCCGTTCAGCTCGACCGCCACGGCCCCGATCACGATGGCGGCCCAGGCCGTGATGGCGTGCGCAGCGGTGTTGGGGCTGGCGATGGCCACCCGATCGCCAGGACCGACGCCGAAGCGATCGGTCAGCGCGGCCGCCACCGCGGCGACCGGCTCATGGATGGATCGGTAGGTAAATGTGCGGTCGGGAAAGATCAGGAAGGGCTGGTCGCCCAACCGCTCCGACGCAGCCTCCAGCATCTGGCGGGCGTTGCGGGGGCGCCGGGCGAACACCGGCATCCTCGCACCCAGGACGTCCTCGGTGACCATCTCGAACGGCGCGCCAGGCCCGGTCAGGCCGGCCCGCAGCTCGTCAGGAAGCAGCCGATCCTCGGCCCAGAAGAGGGTCCCCGCCCCGACGATCGTCAAGGGATGTCGACCCCGAGCACCCGAGCTGCGTTCTGGCCGAGGAACTTCTCCCACACGTGGTCCCTGAAGGGCACGTCGGGCAGCTCCTTCATGATCCGCTCCAAACTCAGCCCCATCGGGTAGTAGCCGGCGTAGATCACCTTGTCGGCGCCGCGGGTGTTGGCGTAGTCGACCACCGCCTTGGGGTAGTACTTGGGGGCGAAGGCCGACGTGGCGTAGTGAAGGCCGGGCCATTTGAGCATCAGCTTTACGGCCAACTCCACCCACGGCTCGCAACCATGCATGGTGACGAACGTGAGCTCAGGGAAGTCGAACATCACCTCGTCGATCAACTCCACGTGTTGGCAGAGGCCGCGCAGGCGGGGACCAGGGATGCCGGCGTTGACCCACACGGATATGCCCAGCTCCACGCACTTGGCGTAGATGGGGTACATCTTCTTGTCGTTGATGGGCACTTGGGGGAACGTCCCGGCCGGGAACACGGACGCGGACCGGACGCCGAACTCCTCGAAGTCGGCGACGATCTGGCGGATCGCGTCCATCCCGTCATTCGGGTCGACGTGGCTGCGACCGATGAAGCGGTCGGGATGGTCCCGCAGAGCCCGATCCGAAACCCCATCGTGTCGGGTACCGATGACACCCTTGGCGACGCCGAACCGGTCCATCTGAGCCAGCGTCGAGGCGACCGGATCCTCGTCCCCACCCTGCCCCTCGGGCACGTCCTTGAACATGTACTCGGCAGGGAACCGCATTCCCTCTTTGGACTCGACGTCCTTGGTCTGGCGCCGGATGAACGCGTACGTCGCATCGAAGCTCGCGACCGGAAAACCGATCATGGTGTCGATGATCGGCAGCCCTTCGGGCATCGGCATGGTCACTCCCCTGTGTCGTCGCACCCGGTCCGGCCGGTGCCCCGCTAAGCTAGAATCAGCTTCCAGAGAAGTCAAAGTGTCCAGCCGGACAGGCAGCCGTCCGAAGACGTCACGCACTCGCCATCCTGCCCTGTCCTCCCACCCACCGAAAGGGTTCGAGAGCCTCTCCGTGCCCAAGCAGTCGAGCCCGAAAGTGACCGCCCCACCTGTCCGCGAATCACTCACACCGACCCAGCGCGAGCGTCGTGATCGGATCGTGACGGCCGGGCTGACACTCCTGCGGACCCACGAGCACACCCAGATCCAGATGAAAGACGTGGCCGCCGAGGCAGACGTGGCCCTCGGAACGGTGTACCGCTACTTCCAGTCCAAGGACCACCTCTTCGCCGAGGTCCTCGCCGAGTGGGCCAGCCACCTGCGGACCAATGTGGAGCGTAAGCCCCTTCGGGGCGCCACCAATGCGGCCCGGCTGACCGACGTCCTGCACCGGTCGATGCGGGCTTTCCAGAGCTGGCCGCAGCTGGCCCGGGTAGTCCAGAGCCTCGAGGCGTCGGAAGACCCCTTCACCCGGGAGATCTTCGCCCGCAACATGGCTCGCAACACCGACATCTATATCGAAGCCATCGAAGGGCTCCCGGATGACGTGGCCCGAGACGTGGTGCGGGTCGCCTCGTCGGTGTTCGACCTGCAACTGCGGCAGTGGGTGGTCGGTGCTCAGTCCATAGCCGAGGTGTACGACCACATCACCCGGGCGGTGTGGGTCGTCCTCGAATTCTCCGAGCACCAATCCGAGCACGACTTCGAAGATCAAAGAGAGGAAGCCGTTGCCGGTCACGTCGCACGTCAATGAGAACGGTGTAGCGGCGGTCACCGTCGACTGCCCGCCTGTCAACGCCTTGCGGGTTGCTGACTGGTATGCCATAGCCGACCAACTCACCAGTTTGGGGAAAGACCCCGATGTCCGGGTCGTCATCCTGCGAGCCGTCGGGCGAGGCTTCAACGCCGGCGTCGACATCAAGGAGATGCAGGCCACCGAGGGATTCGACGCGCTCATCGGCGCCAACCGGGGCTGCTTCGCGGCGTTCGCCGCCGTGTACGACTGTCCCGTGCCAGTCGTCGCCGCGGTGCACGGATTCTGCCTCGGAGGTGGGATCGGGCTGGTCGGCAATGCCGATGTCATCGTGGCCTCCGAGGATGCCTACTTCGGTCTGCCCGAGGTGGACCGGGGAGCACTCGGAGCCGCCACCCACCTCAGCCGCCTCGTCCCCCAGCACAAGATGCGGGCGATGGTGTACACCTCGACGACGGCGACCGCGGCCGAGCTGCACGCGTTCGGCTCGGTCTGGAACGTGGTGCCCCGCGACAACCTCGACGCCGCGGCCGAGGAAGTCGCCGGCGCCATCGCGGCCAAGTCGCCTGCGGTGATCCG
Organism: Acidimicrobiaceae bacterium; assembly: GCA_003156595.1. Lineage (GTDB taxonomy): Bacteria > Actinomycetota > Acidimicrobiia > Acidimicrobiales > Palsa-688 > PALSA-693. Next base: position 7,599 of record PMHH01000030.1, on the reverse strand, counting down.
GGCCGCCAAGGAATCCCTCAACGGCATCGACCCTTGGGACGTCAAGCGGTCGTACCGGTTCGAGCAAGGCTTCACGTTCGAGCTCAACCTGTCCGGGGTCGCTGACGAGCATCGTGACGCCTTCGTAGCCAAGGGCGGTGCCGGCACATCGGCCCCGGGCACGAACACGACCAGCGGCGAGAGGCCCTTATGATTTCAAAGCAGCTGCACGAGGACGACGTCGTCGCCCACCTCGAAGACGGCATGACCATCGGCGTCGGAGGATGGGGTAGCCGTCGCAAGCCGATGTCGATCGTACGGGCCATCGCCCGCAGCTCGCTGCGTGACCTCACCATCGTGAGCTTCGCCGGTCCCGATCTCGGACTTCTTTGCGCCATGGGCAAGGTGGCCAAGGCGGTGTGCCCGTTCGTATCCCTGGATTCCATCCCCCTGGAGCCGCACTTCCGAGCCGCCCGGCAAGCCGGATCCATCGAGGACGAGCCTTGGGACGAGGGCATGTTCCTCCTCGGGCTGCAAGCCGCGGCGTGGCGGGTGCCATTCCTGCCGACCCGGGTGGGGCTCGGAAGCGACCTGCTCGCCCTCAACCATCGACTACGGCTGGTGCGGTCCCCCTTCGANNGAGCTGGTGGCGGTGCCGGCCTTCCGGCTGGACGCCGCCATTTGCCACCTCAACCGGGCCGACCCACGGGGCAACGCCATCTTCCTGGGCCCGGACCTGTACTTCGACGACCTGATGCTGCGGGCCGCGCCGACCCGGCGGTACATCTCCGTCGAACGGGTCGTCCCCACACCGGAGCTGCTGGCCGAAGCGGGCACCGAACTGCGCCTGCGGGTGGCCCGGNNTGATGGTCGACGGGGTCGTCGAGCGTCCCGGCGGCGCCCGGTTTACCTCGTGCGTCCCCGACTACGAGCGCGACGAGTCCTTCCAGAAGGAGTACGTCGCCGCGGCCAAGTCGGCCGAGGCGTGGACCACCTTCCGTCGCGAGTGGATCGATGTGCCCGAGGAGGAGTTCCAGCGCAAGGTGGTCCAACGATGACCGGCACTCCTGCCACCCGGGCCGAGGTATGCGTGGTGGCGTTGGCGGAATGCTTTCGCGNNGGCGATGAGGCGTTCGCCTGGCCGGGCGGCAAGGTCGTCGAGTACTACAACCCATACCGCTCCATGTTCGACGTCGTCTGGTCCGGCCGCCGGCACGTGGTGATGGGCGCCACCCAGATAGACCCGTTCGGCAACCAGAACTTCGCGGCCATCGGCGCTGACTACCAGGCCCCGAAGACCCAGCTGATCGGTTTCCGGGGCGCGCCCGGCAACACCGTCAACCACGCCACCAGCTACTGGATCGCCGCCCACTCACCACGGGTTTTCGTCGAGCGCGTCGATGTCGTAACCGGGGTGGGCTGGGATCGGGCCGCCGCCGCCGGGCCCGCGGCAACGGAGTTCTTCGATCTGCGCCGGGTGGTGACCAACCTGGCGGTCCTCGACTTCGGCGGACCCGAGCACCGGATGCGGCTCGTCAGCGTGCACCCCGGGGTGACCGTCGCCGACGTCGTGACCGCCACCGGATTCGAGCTCGCCACCGCCGACCCGATCGGCGAGACCCGCCTGCCGACGGCCGAAGAGCTGCGCCTGATACGTGACGTAATCGACCCGGACGGCATGCGGCGCGCCGAGTTGCCCGACTGACCCCAGAAAAAGGAACCTGATGCCCGCTGCTGTCCCCGTCATCGAAGGTTGGTTTACCGTCGACGAACCGCCCGCCCTGCTCGGCGGGCGCTGCCCGGCGTGCGGGACCTACCAGTTTCCTCCCACCGGCACCTGGTGCCCGAACCCCGGATGCGACAGCGACCAGATGGCGACGGTCCCCCTGTCACGGACCGGACGAGTATGGAGTTACACCGACGCCCAATACCAGCCGCCGGCCCCGTACGTGTCGCCGTCTGATCCCTACCGGCCCTTCGCCATCGCCGCCGTCTCACTGGAAAAAGAGCAGATCGTGATCTTGGGCCAGGTCGCCGACGGCTTCGGGGTTGGTGACTTGCACGTCGGGGCCCCCGTGGAGCTGGTGGTCGAACCTCTGGAACGGGACGGTGAGCAGACGAAGCTGGTGTGGCGCTGGCGGCCCATCAGTGGAGCCGGCGACCACGAGGGAGAGGCCCGATGAACGACGACGTCGCGGTGCTCGGAGTCGGCATGCACCCGTGGGGCAAGTGGGGTCGGCCGTTTGTCGGCTATGGCGTGGCGGCCGCCAAGGCCGCGCTGGCCGACGCCGGGGTGCCCTGGTCCGACATCGATTTCGTCGTCGGGGGTGAGACGGTTCGCAACGGGTACGCCGGCTACGTGGCCGGATCGACCATGGCCCGCGCCCTGGGATGGAACGGAGCCCGGGTCGCCACCTGCTACGCCGCATGTGCGTCGGGTTCCGCGGCCATCGAGGCGGCCCGGACTCGGATCTTGGCCGGCCTGAGCGATCTGGCCCTGGTGGTCGGCGCCGACACCACTCCGAAGGGCTTTCTGGCCCCCAATGCCGGAGAGCGCTGGGACGACCCCGACTGGTTGCGCTTCCGGCTCATCGGGGCGACCAATCCCACGTACTTCGGCCTCTATGCCCGCCGGCGCATGGACCTCTACGGCGCCGGTCCGGCCGACTTCGCCATGGTAAAGGTCAAGAACGCCCGCCATGGCCTGCACAACCCCAACGCCCGCTACCGCAAGGAGGTGGCTGCCGAAGACGTCATGGCCTCGCCCGTCGTAGCCGACCCGCTCCGCCTGCTGGACATCTGCGCCACCTCCGACGGGTCGGCCGCGGTGGTCCTGGCGTCTATGGATGCAGCCCGACGGCTGAGTTCTGACCCAGTGCGCATCCGGGCCGTTTCCACGGTCACGCCGCGCTTTCCCAACACCGCCCTTGACATGCCCGACATCGCCACCGATTCGGCTGCTTCGGTGCCCGCGCCGGCCCAGGGTTTCCGGGCGTCGATCGCGGCGGCCGCCTACGAGGAGGCGGGGCTCGGACCGGAGGATCTCTCGCTGGCCGAGGTCTATGACCTCTCTACCGCGTTGGAACTGGACTGGTGTGAGGACATCGGACTGTGCTCACCCGGCGAGGCCGAGAAGCTCCTGCACGAAGGAGTCACCAGCCTCGGCGGGCGCGTCCCGGTCAATCCGTCCGGCGGCCTCGCCTGCTTCGGCGAAGCGGTGCCGGCGCAGGCGATCGCCCAGGTTTGTGAGGTGACCTGGCAGCTACGAGGCGCCGCCGGCCCTCGTCAGGTCGAGGGTGCCCGGGTCGGGTTGACCATCAACCAGGGCCTGTTCGGCCACGGCTCCTGCGTCATCCTGGCCAAGTGAGCACAGCCGTCCCCGCCGGCGAGACCGATCCGGCCGCGGCCCTGCGCACGCCGGCCTGCGACCTGCTCGGGGTGCGCTACCCCATCGTGCAGACCGGCATGGGCTGGGTGGCCGGCGCCCGGCTGACCGCAGCCACCTCCGCGGCCGGTGGGCTCGGCATCCTGGCCTCGGCCACCATGACCTACGACCAATTGGCTACCGCAATCAGGGAGGTTCGCGAACGCACGGAGAACCCGTTCGGCGTCAACTTGCGATCCGACCATGCCGAGATCGACCGGTTCGTGGCCCTGATCGTGCGGGAGCAGGTCCGCGTCGCCAGCTTCGCCCAGGCCCCGAACGCCGCCCTCATCGCCAAACTGCGCGACTCGGGGGTGGTCACCATGCCGACCATCGCCGCGCCCCGCCACGCCGAGAAGGTAGCCGCCATGGGCGTCGATGCCATGATCGCTCAAGGCCATGAAGGCGGCGGACACACCGGGGCCATCCCGACCAGCCTGCTCCTGCCGCAAGTCACCGCCCTCGTCGACCGGCCGGTGCTGGGCGCCGGCGGATTCCACGACGGGCGGGGCTTGGTCGCGGCCCTGGCGTGGGGCGCGGCCGGCGTGGCGATGGGAACCCGGTTCCTCCTCACCAAGGAGAGCACCGTCCCTGACGAGGTGAAGGCCCGTTACCTAGCCGCGGCGCTGACCGACACCCTCGTGACCCGGGCCATCGACGGGGCCCCGCAACGGGTCATCCGCACCGAGCTGGTCGACCGGCTCGAGCGCCGGAGCGGGCCGGCGGCCCTCGGCCGGGCCGTGGTCAACGCCGTGCGGCTGCGCCGGCTCACCCAGACCGGTCTCGCCGATCTGGCGCGCGAGGGGCTGGCCATGAAGCGGAATGGCGACCTCACCTGGGCGCAAGTGGCCATGGCCGCCAACGCCCCGATGCTGACCCGAGCCAGCATGGTCGAAGGCCGCCTGGAAGCCGGGATCCTGCCCACCGGTCAGGTCACCGGCCTCATCGACGCCCTTCCGACGGTGGCGGAGCTGATCGACGGCATAGTTGCCGAGGCCACCGCCACCCTGGCGGCGCTGTCGAGCCGGGTCTGCGGTGAGGCACCCGAACTCGACGCCGAGCACGCCTGAGACCGCGGAGTCGTCCTGGGCCGTTTTCGGCGTCCCGATCCCGCCTCGCGGGTACTCGCTGTAGCGCCGGTCGCGTCCAAACGGACAGACCTCCCGAGATGAAGCGCCCACCGACGTGAGGTCTGGCCTCTCGCCCGCTCAGAAAAGGCATCGAGACGGACAGACCTCGCCACGCCAGCACGCCGCGGGCACGAGGTCTGTCCGTTTCAAGGCGCGGGCCGGAAAAAAGGGCGAGATCAAGCGCCGCAGCAGTACGCCTTCCTGGTTACGATCCCCGCCCCAGCGGACCAGGTCACAGATGGCTGCTCGTCAGCGAACGGGCAAACCCCGGTACTGGCTGGCACCGAACCCGAGGATCGGGAAGAAGATGAAGCCCAGCAGGGCCAAGCCGACCGTGAAGCCACCACCGTGTCCGAACGCTTTGGAGATGTCGTGATAGACGATGATCGCCATGACGATGTTGACGAGCGGAATGAAGAAGAGGATCAGCCACCAGCCGGGCCGATTGGCGATCTTGCAGATGATGTAGGTGTTGTAAAACGGGATGATTGCCCCCCAGCCGGGGTGTCCGGCCTTGACGAACACCTTCCAGAAGGCCGCAATCTCCACCACGATGACGACCAGGTAGATGATGATCACTACACCGTTCATGGCTCTCTCCCGTCTTGAGTGATCCGCTCGCCGAACGGTAGCGCGTCGCCCCCGACCGGATGCGGTTTCCTCCAGATCGGTACGCGCTATCCCAGTCGCTCCACGATGGTGACGTTGGCCTGGCCGCCACCCTCGCACATGGTCTGCAGGCCGTAGCGGCCGCCGGTCCGCTCCAGCTCGGCTAGGAGGGTCGTCATCAATCGGGCGCCGGTGGCTCCGAGCGGATGACCAAGAGCGATGGCGCCGCCGTTGACGTTGACCCGCTCCGGGTCGGCGCCACTGTCGGCCAACCAGGCCAGGACGACCGACGCAAAGGCCTCGTTGATCTCCACCAGGTCGATCTCGTCGATGGTCATACCAGCCTTGCCCAAGGCGTACTCCGTGGCCGGGATGGGCGCCGTCAACATCCAGATCGGGTCGGCGCCCCGCACGCTCAGGTGGTGCACCCGGGCTCTGGGAGTCAGCCCATGCGCCGCCAGCCCCCGCTCGTTGACGACCAGGAGTGCAGCCGCGGCATCGGAGATCTGGCTCGACACCGCGGCCGTGAGCCGGCCACCGTCGACCAGGGCTGGGAGGGCCGCCATCTTTTCCAAGGAAGTCCCGCGCCGAGGGCCCTCGTCAACGGTCACGCCCGCCACCGACACAACTTGGTCGCCGAAGCGGTCCTCATCGATCGCCCGCAAGGCCCGATCGTGTGACTGGAGGGCAAAGCGCTCCATGTCCTCGCGGCTTATCCCCCACTTGCCGGCGATCATTTCAGCCGCCCGGAACTGGGACACCTCCTCGTCGCCGTACCGGGCACGCCATCCCGCCGACCCTGAGAACGGGTCGTCGAAGCCGAGCGGTTGGGCGAGCGTCATCGCCGAGCTGATGGGGATCATGCTCATGTTCTGCACCCCGCCGGCGACGACCACGTCGGAGGTGCCGCTCAATACCGCCTGGGCCGCGAAGTGCAGCGCCTGCTGGGAGGACCCGCACTGGCGGTCGATCGTCGTCCCTGGCACCTCGTCGGGCAGCCCGGCCACCAGCCAGCAGGTGCGGGCGATGTCGCCGGCCTGCGGTCCGACCGTGTCGACGCAGCCGAAGACCACGTCCTCCACCGCGGCCGGATCGATCCCGGTGCGGTCCATCAAGGCGGTGATGGCCGCAGCCCCCAGATCAGCGGGGTGGACCGCCGACAATCCGCCGCCGCGCTTGCCGACCGGGGTGCGGACGGCGTCGACGATGTAGGCCTCGTTCATGATGTGGCTCCTTGTGCGATTGCGGTCATATTCCTAGCTCCCTGCCCACCCGGTCGCGATGCCAGGCGGCCGACCCGTGGGCGCCGGCCAGGCACCACACCCGTTTCAGCCACAGGTGCAGGTGGTAGTCGTCCGTGTAGCCCATGGCGCCGTGGCACTGCAGGGCGGTCCGGGCGGCTCCGGTGGCAGCGTCCGACGCCATGGCCTTGGCCATCGACACGGCGCGGGCCCGGTCGGCTGCGCCCTCGCCGAGGGCGGCCGCGGCCCAGACGGCAGGCGCGGCGAACTCCATCTGCAGGGTGGCGTCCGCCAGGTGATGCTTGACCGCTTGGAAGCTGCCGATGGGAACGCCGAACTGGTGCCGCGCTTTGACGTAGTCGACCGTGGTGCGGACCAGCTCGCTACCGAGCCCGATGAGCTGGGCAGCCGCCCCGAGCGCGGCCCGATCGGCGATCGGTCCCTGTCCGAGCCAGGTCCCAGCGCCGGCCCGCCCCGGGCGGGGCCGCACCCGGGCCAGGTCGCGGGTCCGGTCGACCGACCCGACCGGATCGAGATCGACCTCGTCACGCCGGTAGAGCATGGTGCCGCCGGGCCCGTCCACCAGGAAGAGATCGGCCAGCCCCGCCGCCGGCGCCAAACCGACCCAGCCGCCCGACCCGGCCGACTCGGCCGACGCGCCCGACCCAGCCGACCCGACCGACCCGACCGACCCGACCGACCCACCCGACTTGGCCGACCCGGCCGACCCGCCCGACCCGCCTGACCGACCCGACCCGGTCACCAGGGTCAGCAACAGGGACCCGTCGATGAGCCTAGGCAGGACGCCGGCCGGATCACCCACCGCGGCGACGAGCGGCACGCCCACCGCCGCGGTCTCCATGATCGGCAACGGCAACGCCACTCGACCGGTCTCGGCCAGCACCAGCGCCATCGTGACCTCAGGGAGGCCCGAGCCGCCCACGTCCGTGGGGGCCAGCAGGCCCTGCACGCCGAGAGCCGCCAACTCGTCCCACAACCCGCGTAGAGGCGCCCCGCTGCCGGCGGCCCACGCCTCCTGCAGCGCCGGCAGGGAGCACTGCTTGTCGAGCAGGGCCGCCACCGTGTCGCGCCCGGCGATCTGCTCCGCGTCGAAGCCGAAGTGCAACTCGCCCTACTTCCGGGGGAGGCCGAGCAACCGCTCGGCCGCGATGTTGCGCTGGATCTCGTTGGTGCCGGCGTAGATCGGCCCGGACAG
>PMHH01000044.1 GCA_003156595.1 Acidimicrobiaceae bacterium | reverse complement strand
AACACTGGTGGGACATACCGCGTAATGGTTTTCGGACCCGATAACCGAACTGCAAGAGACCCCCAGGCCGATCAGCTACCGGGGGCCGAGCCGGTTAGCACGCTGACGGGCGCGGCGAACACCGAGGTGTTGCGCTAGCCGCCTGCTGAGTTGGTCTGCTCAACCCGTTCCCCCAGCGGGTTTGCTGACAGCGGGAGCCGGATCTGAAGGGATAGTCCGCCTTCTGGTCGGGTTCGCAGCGTCAGTGTCCCTCGGTGGGCGTTGACGACGGCTGCAACGACCGAGAGACCGATTCCGAACCCGCCGTCGTCGGCGCTGCGGTCCGGACCGGCCCGCCGGAAGGGCTCGGTAAGGGTTGCGACGGTGGCCTCGTCGAGAACCGGGCCGGTGTTGGTGACGCCCAGGAGGGCGAGCGGACCGTCGCGTTTGACCGTCACTTCGAGCCAGCCGCCTGCCCCATTGTGGCGGATCCCGTTCTCGACCAGGTTGCCCACCATCCGTTCGAGCAACCCGGAGTCACCCTTCACCGTCACCGATGACAGGTCGGTCCGTATTTCGATGCCCTTCGATGTGGCCTCGGGCGTGGCGTCCGCGAGTGCCGATGCGGCGGTGGAGGCCAGATCGACATCGGCCCAGCGTTGGATGCCGCGCTCGGAGCGGGCTAGTTCGAGCAGGGCGTCGACCAGATGTTCGGTTTCTTCGCTGTTCGTCCGCAGCTGTTCGAGGATGGAGCGGTAGTCGTCGGGCTGGGCGGTACGGTTGGCGAGCGCTTCGTCGATGAGCACTCGTTCGGTGGCGAGAGGGGTGCGTAGCTCGTGGGAGGCGTTGGTCACGAACCGGCGTTGGCTGTGGAAGGCTCGGTCCAGGCGGGCGAGCATGGCGTCGAAGGTGTCGGCGAGTTCCTTCAGCTCGTCGTCGGGGCCTTGGAGATTGATCCGGCTGTGCAGGGTCTGTTCTGAGAGCCGGCGGGCCGCGTCGGTGATGCGGTGCACCGGCCGGAGGACCCTTCCCGCCATCCACCATGACAGGCCGAATGAAAGGATCGTTATCAGCCCGAGCGCAATCGCCGAGTCGATTTTGAAGCTGTCGAGGATATGCGCCTGGCTGGCCGTCACCGTGTCGGTGAGCCGCTCGAGGCTGGCGGCCGTCGGCCCGGGGATCTGGTCCAGTGGCCCGTTGACGGGCGCCACCGCGCCGCCGGAAGAAGCGCTTCCGCTGGAGGAGCTGGAGGAGTGGTAGTAGAAGGTGCCGACCACGCCGGCGCAGGCGGCCGGGCTGATCTGTAACGCTTCGGGTGGCGGGCCGGTGACAACGCCGCTGATGGCCCCGCCGGTCTGACCGGAGATGCTCTGGTGGCAGATGATCTGAGTGGCGGTGCCGGGCCCATTTTCGCGTTGCTGGACGAGCAGGTAGCTGACGCCCAGCAGGGCAGAGCCGGTGACGATGAACAGGGCGGTATAGGTGAGGGCCAGGCGTAGACGGACTGTGGGTCGGGGCCAGCGGATCGCCCTCATGTCGACAGCCGGTACCCGGTGCCGATGACGGTGTCGATCACTGGGGGGTCGCCGAGTTTGCGGCGCAGGTTGGTGAGCGTGACCCTGACGGTGTTGGTGAAGGGGTCGGTGTGGGCATCCCACACCCGGTCGAGCAGGTCCTCGGCGCTGACCACGCCGCCGTCCGCGGCCATGAGGACTTCCAGCACGCCGAATTCCTTCTTGGTCAGGGTCACGTCTCGGCCAGCTCTGGTGGCCTCCCGCCGGTGGGGATCCAGCCGGATGTCGCCTGCGGTCATCACGGGAGGTTGCGCGGGGCTGGCCCGGCGGGCGAGGGCGCGGATGCGGGCCACCAGCTCGGCCAGCGCGAACGGCTTGGGCAGGTAGTCGTCGGCGCCGATGCTCAGGCCGCCGACCCGGTCCTCGACTGTTCCCGACGCGGTCAGCATGAGGATGCGGGCGTCGCCGCCGGCGAGCTTTCGGCACACGTCGTCGCCGTGGACACCGGGGAGGTCCCGGTCGAGGAGGATCACCTCGTAGCGCTGCTCGCCGGCCAGGCGGATGGCGGCCGTTCCGTGGTAGGCGACGTCGACGGCCATGCCCTCTCGGCGCAAGCTGCGGGCGATGGAGTCCGCCATGACCTTGCGATCTTCTACCACGAGCACTCTCATGTGAGCATCGTCTCATTTCGATCATAAAATTTCGGTAAAAGGGGCCGGCTTAACGCTGGTTTTATCCCCTCTGGCCTATAACGCCTCCTGATGACCGAGCCACAGGGAGGCGCGAGATGACGATGCGGTACCGGTGTTCGGGGGGGCTGGCGGCAGTCGCCGTGTTGGCGGCGTTGGGTACGGCCGCGTGCGGGGGTTCCAGCTCTCCGCACGTGGCCAGCTTGGGTAAGACCGACGGGACGACTGACTCGTCCACCACCACCTTGCCGAAGGGCAACCCCACCCAGCTACTCGACGAGTGGGCCAGCTGTATGCGGACCAACGGGGTGCCCGACCTGGCCGATCCCACCATCACCTCGACCGGAGCCATCCATATCACCATGCCGGCCGACGCCAGCCCCGGCGCGGCGCAGTCGATAGGGCCCGGCGGCAGTGGCCCGTGCGGCAGCTACCTACAAGCGGCGTCGCAGGCGTTGGGCGGCAAAAACGGCGGGCCGGCGCAGAAACCCGATCCGGCGAAACTGCTGAAGTTCTCGGAATGCATGCAAAAGAGCGGGTTCCCGCAGTTTCCCGACCCCGCGGCGGGTGGCGGCTTGTCGCTGCAGATCCAGCCGGGCAGCACCATGAACCCGAGCAACCCGGCGTTCATCAGCGCGACGGACACCTGCTCCAAGAAGGCCGGCGTGCCTGCCTTCGGCAACCCGAATGATGCGCCCGCCGGGGCCATCCAAGTCCAGAGCGGCTCTGGCCCCAAAAGCGTCCCGGGTGGCAACGGTGGCGCCGGCGCTGTCATCGGCAACGGCGGCAGCGGCAGCGGCAGCGGCGGCCAGAACAGCAACTTCAACACCGGGGGCAGCGGTGGCTGAAGTGACCGTAAAGCGGGTGATGGTCGTCGCCGCCATCGTCGGCGCCTTGGTCGGCGGGGCGGTGGCCGGCGGCGTGGCCGAGGCGTCGTCCGGCGGGGGCAGTGGCAGCGGCTCGCCGTCTGGCACCTCCGGCTCGGTGACCACCGCCGCGGTGGTGCGCACCACTCTGCAGTCGACGGTCCAGGTCGGCGGGTCCATCGGGTATGAGGGTTCGTATGTCATCAACGCCCCCACCGGAGCGTCGGCCCAGCAGGTCACCCAGGCCCAGCAGGCGGTGACCACGGCCGAGCAGACGCTGGCCGCCGATGAGACGTCCGGGTCCGACACGGCCACCGCGGACGACCAGCAGGTGACCTCGGCCCAGGACACCCTCAGTGCGGCCGCCGCCGCGTTGAGCGCCATTCAGGTGGCGGAGTCGAGCGCGTGCGCCGGGCGGGGGGCGTCGACGCCAGCCTGCACCCAGGACACGCAGCAGGTAAGTCAGGACCAGACCCAGTACACCCAGGACCAGCAGCAGCTCAACTCGGCTGAGGACACCGCGGTGCGCGACCGCGACCAGGACGAGGCCAAGGTGCAGTCCGACACCACCCAATTGAACGCAGGCGAGACCAACCTGGCCGCCTTGGAAGCGACCGCGGTCAACCCGGGCACCACCTACACCGCCCTGCCCAAGGTCGGGGAGCTCATCAGCCAGAACCAGCCCGTCTACCGCCTCGACGGGCTGCCGGTGCCGCTCCTCTACGGCTCGGTCGCCGCCTATCGGGCCTTCCAGGTCGGCATGGCCGACGGCCCCGACGTCGGAGAGCTGACCGCCGACCTGATCTCGCTCGGCTACGGCGCCGACCTAACCCGAAGCGACCACTACTCGACGGCCACCGAGGCCGCGGTGGACAGGTGGCAGACCGCGCTCGGGTTGCCCGCCACCGGGATCGTGCTGGTAGGTGAGGTGGTCTTCGAACCCGGCCCCATCCGGGTGACCAGCGTGACCCCGTCCGTCGGCCAGGCCGTCGCCGCCGGCAATGTCCTCGACGCCACCAGCACCACACCGCTGGTCACCGTCGACCTGGAGGTGACCCAGGAGTACCTGCTCGAGCCGGGCGACACGGTCACGGTCGAGCTGCCCGACGGGGTCACCACTGTCGGCGGGAGGGTCCAGTCCGTGGGCAACGTGGCTGTCTGCCCGGGCGGCAGCGGCACGGGAACCGGCAGTGGTAGCGGCGGCTCGGCCGACCAGACTCCGTGCTCGTCCAGTGGCAGCGGCTCGTCGTCCACCCCGACGGTCACCGTCACCATCACCCTCGACAGCACCCCGCCCGGCGCCACCTTGGACCAGGCGCCGGTGAACGTGGACATCACCACCCAGCAGGCCGACAACGTCCTCGCCGTCCCGGTGAGCGCGCTGCTCGCCCTGCAGGGCGGGGGCTATGGGGTGGAGGTCGACTCCGGTGGCGTGGATCGGCTGGTCGGGGTGACCACCGGGTTGTACAGCGACACCTTGGTCCAGATCAGCGGAGCCGGTATCAGCGCCGGCACGCTCGTCGAGGTGCCGTCCACGTGAGGATGACTGCGCAGCTCGGTTGCCCCTGCGGAGCAGTGTCGTGACGCTGACCGTGCCCGCCCTCATCGACGAGGCGGCCGACGCGACACCGGTCCTGGAACTGATCGACGTGATCAAGGAGTACCCCGCCGACCCGCCCGTGGTCGCCCTGGCCGGGGTGAGCCTGCGGATCGACGCCGGCGATCTCGTCGCCATCGTCGGCCCCTCCGGATCAGGCAAGAGCACCCTGCTCCACGTCATGGGCACTCTCGAACGGCCCACTCGAGGGATCCTCCGGGTGGCCGGCGAAGACACCTCCACCATGTCCGACAAACAACTGTCGGGGCTGCGGGCCTACCGGCTGGGCTTCGTGTTCCAGCAGTTCTTCCTCCTCGACGGCCTCAGCGTCCTCGACAACGTGGCCAACGGTCTCCTCTACCGGGGCGGCCGGGTCGCCGAACGCAGGAAACTGGCCGCGACCGCCATCGAACGGGTAGGTCTCAGCCACCGCTCCGGGCACCGGCCCAACCAACTCTCCGGCGGGGAGCAGCAGCGCACCGCCATCGCCCGGGCCCTGGCCGGGCGGCCGGCGCTGGTCATGGCCGACGAGCCCACCGGCAATCTCGACTCGGCCACTGGGGAGTCGATCCTGGAACTGCTGCGCGAGCTGCATAACGAGGGCACCACCATCTTGGTGATCACCCACGACCGCGACGTCGCGGCCGCGATGGACCGCCGTATCGAGCTCCGTGACGGAAGGGTCCTCCATGACACGTCGCCGTGAGGCCGCGGCCGGTGCGAGCCGGCTGTCGCGCCGCGACCTGCTGCGTGTCGGCAGCCTCGGTCTGCGCAGCCGCCGGGTCCGGGCCTCATTGTCGGCCCTTGGCATCAGCATCGGCATCGCCGCCATCGTCGGAGTGCTCGGCATCTCCCAATCCTCCAAGTCCGGCCTTCTCGCCGAGCTAGGTCAGCTGGGCAACCTGCTCAACGTGCAAGCTGGCCAGACCGCGTTCGGGCAGAGCACCGAACTGCCCACCACCGCGGAAGGGATGGTGTCGAGAATCGCCCCCGTCACCAACGTGACCGAAATCGGCACCGTCTCCGCCAACGTGTACCGCAACTCTTTCGTGCCTGCCAACGACTCCGGCGGCATCTCGGTCACCGCCACCGACCCTTCCCTGCCCGCCACCCTCGGCGCCAGCCTGGCCTACGGCACATTCCTCAACGCGGCCACGGCCCGCTACCCGGCCGTCGTACTCGGCGCCGACGCGGCCAGCGTCCTCGGCATCACCAACCTCTCCAACCCCACCCAGGTATGGCTCGGGGACCACTGGTTTACCGTCATCGGCATCCTCAAACCGGTCGAGCTGGTCAGCGAGATGGACGGCGCGGCGTTCATTGGATTCCCCATCGCCGAGCAGTATTTCGGTTTTGACGGCCACCCCACCGAGCTGTACCTGCGCAGCGTGCCCAGCGAGGTCAACGCCGTATCGGCCGTCCTGCCCGCCACCGTCGACCCCGCCGACCCCTCGACCGTACAGGTCACCCAACCCACCGACTTCCTAAAAGCCGAAGTGGCCGCCAAGGGGGCTTACAACGCGCTCCTGCTCGCCCTCGGCGCCGTCGCCCTCCTAGTTGGCGGCGTGGGCATCGCCAACGTCATGGTCATTTCCGTCCTCGAACGCCGCTCCG